>JAZUOA010000085.1:0-33935 GCA_045604445.1 Acutalibacteraceae bacterium | reverse complement strand
CTTGGCTCACAGAACGACATGGCTACGATCCGACTTCTCACCTGCGTTAACAGCACAAAGGAAGATGTTGATAAGGTTTTAAAAGAGCTAAAAGAAAACAATATAGAAAATATTCTTGCCCTTAGGGGTGATAAAAACCCTGATTATGAGCCCAAAACAGATTTCAGCCATGCTTGTGACCTTGTTTCATATATTCATTCAAAAGGTGACTTTGGCGTTTCGGTTGCCGGCTACCCGGAAACTCATTTTGAAGCACCTAATGGAGAAGTGGATATTAAAAACCTGAAAAATAAAGTTGATTGTGGTGCCCAAAGCATAATTACTCAGCTGTTTTTTAATAACTCTTATTTTTATCGTTTCCGTGACAGATGCGATAAAGCGGGGATAAACGCGCCAATATCTGCCGGTATTATGCCCGTAACAAATAAAAACCAAATTGAAAGAATGGTTTCTATGTGCGGTGCAAGCCTTCCCCGAAAATTTGTTAAAATGATTCAGAAATATGAAAACAGACCCGAGGCACTTGTTGATGCAGGTATCGCATTTGCTGTAGACCAAATTGTTGACCTTGTTTCAGAGGGCGTTGATGGTATCCATATTTACACAATGAATAACCCTTATATTGCCAAAAAAATTACAGAGAGCATAAAAGGCTTACTTTAAAAATGAATATCCCTGAGATTTTGGAAAACATCAAAATCTCAGGGATATTTTTTATTTTAACATATCTGTTGAATCAAAATCAGTTAAAGGTAAGGTTATTTTTTCACCTGTTTTTTGGCTTTTATATATAGCCAAAACAATTTCAAGCGCATCCTTACCAGCCTGTAAATCAACACAAGGCTTCCTTCCGGCCTTCAAGGAATTTATAAAATCAAGGTAAAGGCTTGTGTGTCCGTTGCCGTAAACATTGGGGGCTTTTTCTTCAATAAAGCGTCTGTCTTCATCTGCGGCTTCTTCATCCTCGAATTGCCACACATCAACTAACCCGGCATTCATTCCGCCTAAACGCACCATTCCTTTTTCACCAAAAACAGAAAGCGTTTCTTCCAGGCTATCAACTGTATTAACTGTTCCCTCTATTGTTGCAACGGCACCGTTTTTGAAGCTCAAAACCGCAACGCCTATATCCTCTGCCTCTATATAGGGATGCTGGCGGTTACGGGTTAATCCGTAAACTGACTCTACCTCGCCACCCATAAGCCACCTTAAAAGGTCTATACCATGAATGCATTGGTTCATTAAAGCGCCGCCATCAGTGGCATACTTTCCTCGCCAGGAATCCTGCTTATAATAATCCTCTTTTCTGCACCATCGTATATTAACATTTCCGTGAGAAAGTCTGCCAAATCGGTTAAAATCCAAGGCGCGTTTTAATTCTTGAACAGCAACATTAAAGCGATTTTGATGGCAAACGCCGGCAACAACCCCTGTTTTTTCAGCCGCGGCTATTACCCTATTTGCCTCATCAATGCCCATCGCCATAGGCTTTTCAACAAGAAAATTAACGCCATTTAATGCGCAATACTCGGCAATTTCTCCATGAACACCGCTACTTGTTGCAATTGCAACAAAATCGGGCTTAATGCTTTCAAGCATCTTTCTGTAATCGGAATATATCTTTACATTCTCTATACCGTTTACGTCAGCAAATATCTTTGCCTTATCTGAATCAATATCGCAAAGGGCAACAATTTCCAATCCATTTGCCCTTGCTGCTTTTATATGGCTGGGTGCTACCCTACCACAACCTATTAGCGCATATCTCATTTAATCACATCCGTTGTGACAAGAATTTTTCAGAACTTTCTCCAAACCATTTTATCTACAACACCGGTGTAGCTTTGAATAATTTTAACAACCTTTGTTGAAACATTTTCTTCAACATAGTTTGGAACAGGTATACCATAATCACCGCTATCATTCATAGAAACAGCTGTTTCAACTGCTTGAACAAGAGATTTTTCATCAATTCCGGCGAGAATAAAGCAAGCCTTATCAAGTGCCTCAGGGCGCTCGGTGCTTGTTCTTATGCAAACTGCGGGGAAAGGTTTGTTAATTGATGTGAAAAAGCTTGATTCCTCAGGAAGAGTTCCGCTGTCGGAAATAACCGCGTAAGCATTCATTTGAAGATTGTTGTAATCATGGAAGCCTAATGGTTCATGGCGTATAACTCTGCTATCAAGCTCAAATCCGCTTTGCTCCAACCGTTTTTTAGAACGGGGATGGCAGGAGTAAAGAATAGGCATATCATACATCTCTGCAATTTTATTGATTGCACCAAAAAGGGAAAGGAAATTCTTTTCGGTATCAATATTCTCTTCTCTGTGAGCAGAAAGAAGAATATATTTTTTCTTTTCAAGGCCTAATTTATTAAGTATATCGGATTTCTCTATATACTCAAGGTTTTCATGCAGCACCTCTGCCATAGGTGAACCTGTAACATAAGTGCGCTCTTTAGGTAATCCGCACTCTGCAAGGTATCTTCTTGCATGCTCGCTATATGCAAGGTTAACATCAGAAATAATATCAACAATTCTGCGGTTCGTTTCTTCAGGAAGGCACTCATCCTTACAGCGGTTACCTGCTTCCATATGGAAAATAGGTATATGCAGCCTTTTAGCAGGAATTGCAGAAAGGCAGGAGTTTGTGTCACCCAAAACAAGAAGCGCATCCGGCTTAATCTGAGCCATCAGCTTATACGAGCAGTTAATTATATTGCCAACTGTTGCGCCCAAATCATCGCCTACGGCATCCATATAAACCTCAGGAGCATCAAGCTTTAAATCCTTAAAGAAAACTCCGTTTAAATTATAATCGTAATTCTGCCCGGTATGAGCAAGAATACAATCAAAATATTTACGGCATTTATTTATAACAGCTGCAAGCCTTATAATTTCCGGGCGTGTGCCAACAATTATAAGAAGCTTTAATTTGCCGTTATTTTTAAAAGAAACATCTGAATAATCAAGCTTAATATCCATTATTCTACCACCTCAAAGAATGTGTCGGGCTTATTGGGGTCAAACTGTTCATTTGCCCACATAACCGTTACTAAATCTTCAGTATCAGAAAGATTTATAATATTATGAGTGTATCCGGGAAGCATATGAACTGCTTCAATTTTCTCGCCACTCACTTCAAAATTTAACACTTCTTCAGAATCAATTTTTCTTTGTTGAATAAGCCCCTTGCCTGAAACAACAATAAAAAACTCCCACTTTGTGTTGTGCCAATGCTGACCCTTTGTAATTCCGGGCTTTGAAATATTCACGCTTATCTGCCCGCACTTTTCTGTTTTTAAAAGCTCAGTAAAGCTACCCCTCTGATCAACATTCATCTTCAATGGGAATATTGCTTTTTCCCTTGGCAAATATGAAAGATATGTTGAATAGAGCTTTTTAGCAAACGAATTATATGGAATTTCGGGTATAACAAGCGTTGATGGTTGATTTTTAAATGAATCCAGCAAATCAACAATTTCGCCCAAGGTTACTTTGTGAGTAATAGGGCAATAACAAAAGCTGCCGTTTTCTGCAGGCACAACATCAAGCCCCGAATATTCGCATCTTTTTGCTTCTCCTCTCAGAAGAGCAAACATATCATCAACAAGATCATCAATATAAAGCAGTGTTAACTCTATTTCTCTATCATTAACCTGAATAGGCAAATCGTTTGCAATATTATTGCAAAATGTTGCAACTGCGCTATTGTAGTTGGGTCTGCACCATTTACCAAAAAGGTTAGGAAACCTGAAAACATAAACGGTAGCACCTGTTTCTTTTGAATAATCAAAGAAAAGGTCTTCGCCGGCTTTTTTGCTTTTGCCGTAATCACCCTCGGCATATCTGCCGATAAGAGTTGCCTGCAATGAGCTTGAAAGCATTATAGGGCAAGTATTATTATGCTTTTTAAGAGTATCAAGAAGGATAGAAGCAAAGCCAAAATTGCCCTGCATAAACTCTTCCTGATTCTGAGGGCGGTTAACTCCCGCAAGGTTAAAAACAAAATCAGCTTCCTTGCAATATGTATCAAGAAGCTTTTCATCGGTATCAATATCATATTCAAAAATAGTGATATCCGAATCTATTCCTCTTGTTTTATCCTTACCATCACGAACATTTTTTAGTGCGGCACAAAGATTTTTACCCACAAAGCCCTTTGCACCGGTAACAAGAATTTTCATTATTTATTCTCCCAAGCTGCAAGCTCATCTCTTATATATTGAAGAGAAAGGAGCTTTTCCTTTACCTGCTCAACATCAAGAAGCTCTGTGTTATTAGAATTAAACTCGCTGAGCTTTGCGCGCTCTGTGTCGCCCTCTTTAAAGTATTTATCGTAGTTAAGGCCCCTCTTATCACTGGGAACGCGATAGAAATCACCCATATCAATAGCATTTGCACACTCCTCATTTGTAAGAAGAGTTTCATACATTTTTTCGCCATGGCGGATACCGATAACCTTAATCTCAGTTTCGGGATTGAAGAGCTCGGTAACTGCTTTTGCAAGGGTTTCAATTGTGCAAGCCGGTGCTTTCTGAACAAGAATATCACCGGAAACACCGTTTTCAAATGCAAAAAGCACAAGGTCAACAGCCTCATCAAGCGACATAATGAAGCGTGTCATTGAAGGCTCTGTAATTGTAATAGGCTTGCCTGCTTTTATTTGGTCAATCCAAAGAGGAATAACCGAGCCTCTTGAGCACATAACATTGCCATAACGAGTGCAACAAATTTTTGTTTGGTCGGGAGAAACTGTTCTGCTTTTTGCAACTATAACCTTTTCCATCATAGCCTTTGAGGTACCCATTGCGTTAACGGGGTAAGCGGCTTTATCTGTAGAAAGGCAAATGCAGGTTTTAACGCCTGCATCAATAGCAGCAGTAAGAACATTTTCAGTTCCTATAACATTAGTTTTAACTGCTTCAATAGGGAAGAATTCACAAGATGGAACCTGCTTTAACGCCGCTGCATGGAAAATATAATCCACACCATGCATTGCATTTTTAACTGATGCCAAATCGCGAACATCTCCGATAAAAAACTTAATTTTCTCGGCTACCTCCGGCATTTTTGCCTGAAATTCATGGCGCATATCATCCTGCTTTTTCTCATCGCGGGAGAGCACACGAATCTCTCCGATATCCGTTTGCAAAAATCTGTTGAGAACTGCATTACCGAAAGAGCCTGTGCCACCGGTAATCATAAGAGTTTTTCCTGTGAATAATGACATTTCTATTCCTCCAAAATGGTTATTTCACTATTTTTTGAATTTTTTTATATCAATTTTTCTAATAAAAGATTTGATATCATCTTTGAAAACAAACAACATTATTATGCCATTTATTAACACCAATGCTATGCTGATTAGTGTTGTGGCTGTAATATAAACAACCGTTGTTGCAGCTATCCAAGCACCCATAAACAACAACTCTTTTATGGGTATTTTGAATTTTATTTTCTTTTTTAATATGGCAAAGCGAATTATTATATTTATTCCAAAACCGGTAAGAACTGCAAGATTTGTTCCGTTTGCCCCCAAAAATTTTATAAGCGGCACAGAAAGACATACCGTTACAATTCCTGATATAACCGTGGAAACGGAGATTATTTTCGTGCTTTTTATAGCATAAAAAATATTTCCTATAAAAGCTGAATAGCCACTCGCAACGGCAACTACAAGAAACAACGGAACATAGTTAATAGCTTCAATATAATCACCTTTAACTAATACCGGAAACAAAATTCTAAGCACCGGTAACGCCACACAAAGACAGCTGCTTAAAAACAATAAATATTTCTTACTTGCAGCATGATAAAGTTCTGCGCTACCTTTATTATTGCTTGCAGAAAACGACATATCTTGCCAAGCATAAGTAAAACAAGTTGTTGCCAGAACAATAACAGTACCAAATTTGTTACCTACAGAAAAAATACCGCTTGCAGCATCCCCGCAAATTGAGTTGTATATAAGCCGAGCCGAACTATGAAGCAACCAGTATGCCGCGGTATTAAGGCACAGTGGCAACGAATATCTAAAAATTTCTTTTGTCAGTTTTGAATCAGCTTTTGCTTTCACAATTTTTTTAAATACACCAAGCCGTAAAAGCAAATAAACTGACTGCACAAGTGTTCCGCTTATGCTTCCGAAATACAATGCAGAATAATTCATTTTAAACACTATAATTAAAAGAATATTTACACCTAAGCATACAGCAGTATTGATTATTCCCGAAACAGCAAAATCAATATTTTTACCCAAACCTCTTGAAAGAAAGCTGAAATACGTTGAAATTGCCGTTGTAACACCCCATATTATAACAAGCAAAGCATACTCTACTTTGGCAAAAACACATACAAGCCAACTTATCACAACAAAAACTATCGTAGATAAAGCAAAAATCTTCAAACTTGATTTTACAACAATCATTTTCCCTGACTCGTCAAAATCATACATATATCTTAGCATTGCCGACCATATTTCAAAATAAACTACACCGCTTATAAGTGAAACATAAAGCGTCGCTATATCGTATATACCAAAATCAGCCGTCGGAATATATGTTGTATAAAGAGGTAATAATATAAAACTCAAAAGTTTTGAAAAAACGGAGCCCATCAAAAAAAGTACAGAATTTTTGATAAACCTTCCATTCGCGCTCCTTTGCGCCATTTAATTCTCACTTCCTTAAAAAACCTATTATTTTCAGTTTGATTTTTGCAATAGTATCCCTTTTGAACCTAACCTTATTGAACATCTCAGTAAAGACATATTCTATTCCCTTGCTTTTATATTCTTCAAAGAACTTCTCTCTGTTTTTCAAAGAATAATTATGCTCATAAATAGAAAAATCTATATCCTTGTTAACCGGAACAACATTTACCTCTTCCCTTATTTTTTCAAACAGTTTCTTTCCTTTTTCGCTATTTATGATAATCAATGACATTCCATCATTATTATCAAATTTTTTGTCTACATTCCAATAATCTGCAACAGTTATCTCAGAAAGATGACTTTTGTATCGTGCACAACTATAACATGACTTACGCAAAGAATAATTATTCAGAAAATAGTAATAGTAAGGTTGTTCCTTGGACGATATTCTTACTTCTTTGGAGTTCTCAAAACGCAAGCTCAAAGAGAGGCTACGCCAGCCATTAAATTTATCTCTGAAAAGCACATCGGTTACTTTGCTTTCATAAATTTTTTCATACCTATCCAACATTTCCTCAAACAAACCCGAAGATGGTACACCATGACAAAAGAAATCAACTGTATATAGATTACTGTATTCCTTACCCAAATAATTTTTTAAACCTTGCACTTGACAAGGCGTTGCACAAAACAAAACCTCTCTACCCTTATCTAATTCTTTCTTTACGCTAAAAAAAGACTCTCCTATATAACTTTGAACATATTTAGAACGAGAAAGTGCTTCTATAGAAACCTCCTCTGAGCTTTTGTGCATCACTTTATTTTTTTTGGAATCAAAAACAGCTCCGAAAACTATGCCGTCACGGTTCTTTACTAACTCCGAAAGCAAAACCGTTATACCTCCGGAAGAACCCTGCATGCATATATTGCTATCTTTTGCATAACCGGCAACAATGCTCAAATGCTCTGTGTTTTTATTTTCTTTATTAACACTGCACACATTTGCACATTTACCGCAGTCTATACATTTTCCGGAATCAATAACCGGGTAATAAAAGCCTTCACTGTCTTTCTCACAACGCAAGCATTGCACGGGGCAAATATGAATACAAGCCAAACAACCTGTACATTTATTTTTAAATTCGGAAAGTTGTGTTATGTTCAATATTTACTCCTCCGCGATACACTAAATATTTTCCAACGCATTTTCTAAATACTTTTTACTTTCTTTTTGCTTCTCCTCTAATATATTGTCAACATTTATAAATGAAATCTCAAAAAGAGTTTCCTTGTCATATTCAGTATTTTCGGGAATATACCTATCCTTTAAATCAAAAGTTTCAAGCAAGTTTTCCATTCTTGAATTCATATTAACCTTGCTTGTGCTCGCATGACGGGGAAAAATAAGAAATGGCTTTTTATAAATAATTGAGAATACCGTTGCATGAAACGAATCCGCGCACACAAGCGTAGCATTTTTTATTGCACCCAAAAACTCTGCAGGACCTATATTATAATCCGCCTTAAATCTCACTTCGGGAGTTGATGGAGCTGTAACTATAGGTAAATTATATTTTTTTGAAATGGATTTGATAGTTTTATCCATTGTTTTTGATTTCCCGAATTTGTAGCAGAATATATATTTTTCCGGTAAATTATCAGGATTTTGGGATATTTTATCCCACTCCCGGTCAGATAATAATAGCGTAGGATCCAGCACAACCGGAACATCTATATTACAGCATTTTTTAATTATCTGCGCTCCCGATTGTTCGCGGATTGATAAAGCATCAAACTTATCAAGAAAATCCTTAAGCGTATTTTCACATTCCTCGGGAATTTTATCAACACCCATACTAGGAGCGTATGCGATTCTTTTTTTGTTTTCAGGAACAAAATCCAGAAAATATCCCGGGTCATTTTTGTTCCCGTGAATTACAGGGTTCCAAACCTGATCGCTCCCCGTTATAAACGCATCCAACGGCGGAGTATCTTTCTTCAAATCATCGTTTGTTACATAATCTTCATTGAAAAAATTCAAATGTTTTCTTGTAAAAGCCCCGAAAACACTTGCAACAGAACGCCGCTTAAGCTTGTTTATTACAAGCCTTTTTTTCGCATGAAAAGACATATTAGGATTAAACAATGTGCTTTTCAATCGCTCTGATATCGGTGCACTGTGGTTCAAATGCTCGCCTTCAACCTTATACCGTATAATATTGGGTTCAAACCCCAGCTCTTTTACACAGCATGATAAAGCGTACGCCTGCAACACCGCACCATAATTATCTGAAAAAGACTGAGTTGAGGTTAATATACCTATCTTTTTATTCATCTGCCAAAGCCTTTCGCAAGTATTCTTTTGATTTTTCTACATAATCTGAATATGATTTTACCGAATTGTAATCTATAATATCGCTAAGAGCTGTTTCTAAATTTGAATTATCAGTTATAATTCTATGACTTAGTTCTCTTTGCTTTAATAAATCTTCAATTCTCTCGTTTGTGTGTTCATCGGGAAGAATTGTAAAAAATTGCTTTTCCAAAATAAGCGAAAAAGAGGTTGCATGGAAGGAGGATGAAAGAACAAATTTCGCATTTGCGATATAGCTTAAAATTTCATCGGGACCTAAATCCTTCAAAAATTGGTCACAAGTGCATTTTTTAGAAAATCCCGAGCAAAGAATTACTTTTAGGTTGTATTTTTTAGAAAGGTATTCTATGCAATCCTCCAAAAGCTTTGAGGGAGTAACAAGGTACACCAGCAAATATTCAGGCTGCTTAACAGGGCGCAAAAACTTCTCATAATCCTCTTTATCTAAAAGATAAACCGGATCAACACATTGGGTGGCTTCAACCTCTCGGCTTTTCAAAAGCGCAACCGAGCTGCTTTCTCTTACAGAAACTGCAGAAAACTCCTTAACAATATCCGCCAAGTCATTGAGAGCTTCGCTGGGAAATTCTTTTTGCCCCATACTTGTTGAATATGATATTTTCTTACCATTTGCAAAGGTAAGCTTATATGCCTCGTCCCGACCGCTTTCATGATAAACATTCCAAAGCTGGTCGCCGCCTGCAATATAAACATCCGCATCGATGTCGGCATTTTTTAACTCTTCAACAGAAACAAAGCTTTTATCCGTAAGAGGGATATTCTTTTCCACAAAATTCCTGAACTTTGTTTTTCTCACAAGATATTTTCTGTAATTAAGAATTTTACCTATGAAGGCTCTCATTGTTTTTTTACTGAAATATTTCGGATTATAATCTATAACCTGAGTATCCTCAAAGCCATTATCCTGAAGATATCTGCATAAAGCATAGCTTTGAAAAACCGAGCCGAAATTAGGTATTCCGTGAATGGTTATAATTCTTATTTTCATAAAATCAACCTTTCTCTTTCCATAAAACCTTTGCTAATCTATCATAGAAATTTCTTTAAAGTTTGTTTTAACGATTTTGGCATATGTTTTTTCAAAAACGGAACAAAATAACTGAATTTGCAATAATCTTTTACCGCGCTGTCATAGCCTGTTTCTTTTATTTTTATATATATATCTTTTCTTTTCTCCGGCATTTTGTTAGGTGCTTTAAGGTTTCCGTTGCCTTTAACCGCATGCTCTAAATCTGATTTATAAATCCTCAAATTATCTTTGACCTCGCTAAGGAGTTTATTTCCCTTTTCCGTGTTTATAAGGGCAACTGACATACCTTCTTTATATTCATTAAAACTCAGCCTTTCATCAATATTCCAATAATCACCTATTGTTATATCTCCAACACGCTTTTCAGTTGCATAAGGGCATGAATAACAGCTATACCTACTAACGCAGTTTTCCATATAGTAAAGGTTATAATAACTATTATTAAAGGGTGTTATCGTAAAAGACTTGCTCTTTCCTTTAGAATTATACGTTACACTCCCTTGAGAGCACCAACCGTTTTGCTCTTTATTGCGAAACCTTAAAGAAACTATTTCTCCCTTTGTTTCTCTTATTTCTTTTATATATTCTTTTAGTAGAAGCGGCGACGGAGCACCATGGCATATCAAATCCACCGTGTAAAGATTCTCGTAATCCTTTTTCAAATAATTTTTCAAGCCACCAACCTGACAAGGCGTTCCCGTAAATAAAACGAGCCTGCCATCATCCAAAATCGCTTTTATACTTCTAAAGGTATCTCCCATTTCACTTTGAACATATTTAGAGCCTCTCATTTTCTCTACAAGCTCTTTTTTGTCAGTTACAATATGAACCGCCCTGATAGTTTCATCAAAAATGCAACCCGCAACAGCACCACCGCCAGCTAAAACAAAATCTGCTAAAGCGGAAAACGCTGCACCTGAAGAGCTTTTCTTAAGAATATCCTGCTCCTTATACTGAATCGCATAAACCTCTTCAGGCTCCTTTAAATCATTTTTGTTATCATACGGACAAACGCTTTTGCAAAGCCCACATTTAATGCAAAGCTCCTCATCAAGAACAGGATATAAAAAACCTTCTTCATTAGGTTTTAGCGCTATCGCATTTTTGGGGCAGACCTGCTCACATGCACTGCATCCGCAGCATTTTTTTAAGTTCTTTGTTAAAAGATATTCTGTCATAAGAATCGAACCTCTGATATAAACGCTTGTGGAGTATTAAGGTAAAACTCTTTTTTTAACTCCTCAAAATTAACTGTTTCGCCTAACCTATCTGAAATAAAGCTTTCAATTTTTTCAGCATTCCTCTCGGGAGAGTCTTCCCCCGAAAGAAGTAACGCAAGGGGATATTTTTCAAGATATTTCTTTGAGGGCTCCCCCGGAATATCAAAGGTGCTGATTATCGGCTTCCCGTAAGACATATACTCGAAAATTTTACTTGGCACCATTGTGGAAACAAGGTTACCAATATTTATTAAAACATCTGCTTCGGCAAATTTTTCGGCAAGCTCTTCGTGGTTAATAAAATCTGTAAAAACAAGCCTTTCTCCAAAGGACTCTGCAAGAGCAAAAAATTTATCCTTACATGTTATATTTCCTACGAATTCACATACAACTTTTTTGTTTTTCATTTCTTTCAGCGCACTTATCAGCGTATCAGGGTTACGCACATTTGAAGAAACAGAGCCTACAAAAAGAAACTTTACCGTATTGGTTTTCTCTGTTTTCTCAAACAAATGCTGTTCTTTCAGCATTGGGATATCTAAAAAACAAAGTTTATTCTTAAAGCTTTCATTGTATTTTAAATGGTGCGCTTTGCTGGATTCCATAAGAACAACTTTTTCAGCAACAGAAAAAATTTTTCTCTCAATTTTAAGCCCACGTTTTATTATTTGCTCTTCGGAAAAATACTTGGGACCATATCCCCCCGAAAGAGAATCCAGAAAATAAGGGATATATCCTATTTCAGGAAATTTCTTTTTTAATTTATAGCCTGCATAAAGGCAGTCTATGGGTGTGTAAACAGAAATAACTTTTTCAAAGTGCTCTTTTTTTTGTAATTCAGCAGCTTTTTTATAAAAACGATAACAGTATAAAGGTGAAACAAATGGCCATGTGGGTATGCTTAATATCATTTTAAGCTTATTTAATACACCTACAGCCTTACCTATAACATTTAGCACACGAGGATTTTTCTCTTTGTTGAGTACTAACCAATCGGTAACGCGGATATAGAACCTGGGTTTTATACGATGGACTTTAACACCACTATCTTCAACAAACTCAGGACAATCGAAAAGTCTGTTGGAAATCACCGTAACTTCGTGACCATCGCCAACAAGCCCTTGGATAATATTCTCAGAGCAAATTCCGTTTGCCGACGCCCTTGGCTTATATGCACCGAGGATATAAAGAATCTTCAAGTTTATTCCTCCTGCATCTCATAAAAATCAGAAAACATTCCTCTGTGGCTTCTCGCGCTGATAATAATAGTAACATACCAGAAAAGCATATAATTATAAAAAAGGCTTGTAACAAAGAAGGCAACAAAGAAAACTAAACAAATGACCTTGGCTTTGGTTGATAAAGCGTTTCTATACATAGAAAAGAACATTCCCAAAGCAAGCAAAAAGCCTATTAAACCGCAACCATACCAAACATACGGAGCTCCTGCAAGGTATTCATCGGCAGGTAAAACACCATAACCATATCCAAACAAGAAATGAAGCCCTTCCATTTCACCAATATATTTATAAGTTCCTACTCTGGCTTCAAGTGCATCTTCAGCAAACAACAACCTATCAACAGCAGCTTTTACCGCATCAACACTGTTATAAGCCAAAAACGCTATAATCAAAAGTAAAACAAAGAAAATAATTGTTACTCCTTTGTTTTTGATACCAAAGAATCCGTACATTCCGAAAATTACCCCAAGGTAGAAAACACCCTGACCGGATGTAGTTAAAAGAATACAGACTGTAAAAAGCGCAACTAACAACATTTTTTTCCCTTTGGGTAAACCACCGGAAAAAAGAACCAAGGTTAAAGGCACCGCCATATACTGAGAAAATTGAGCAGGCTCCAGGAAAAATGAGCAGGGGCGGAAATTATACGAATAAAAGGATTCATAATCTATTTCAGTATAATCCTGAATATATACAGTTAACCCCGGTATTCTGCCAAGAATAACCTGACCGGCGCCATAAAACAACACATATTGCAGCAAAAGGAAAAAGCATAAAACAATTGAAACCTTTATTATTGCTTTTTGGAAAAAGAACGTGCTGAAATACGTTCTGCCACAAGTAAAAGCACAAATTAAATAGAAAAACAACTTCACAACTCTGAAGAAAAACGACATAAATGCGCTCATCTGCATTGATTGAAGTATCATAAAATTGAGCACAAATATCAACGCCGTGTAAACCAAAAAAACAAGCGTTATTCTGAAGCGGTTATCTATTCGCGGAAGGCTCAATAAACCTAACACCATAAAAAACATAAGCCCTAAATCGCCTAAAGTAAATTTATAAAAACCTGTGTATATGCATAATATCGGATAAACTGCCATAAACACAGAAAAAATCAACTGTAAGCGCCTGAACAATAAAGTTTGTTTAAAGCTAAGCATAGGTTAAGCCTCCCTTCTCATTTTTTTAAAATTCATTTTATATACCTTTAACTAAATTGCAACCGGAAATATATTCTGAAACAACGCTCTCAGTTTCTTGGTCGCAATTTCTATTGAATTCTTCGCGGTTAATATTTTTATAATAATCAAAAAGCTTATCTGCGAAATCATTATCATAGGGATTAAGCATACACCCTATACCGTTTTTTTCTGCAGTTTTTCCCATAAATGAATCAGGATAACAAATTTGCGGTATTCTGAAAATTGCACCATCGTAATATTTATTTCCCATAGCAAGCATTGTGTTGTTGTCGTAATAAATATTGTGAATTATATCCGTGCTTTTTACAAACTCGTATCTATCCTGAGGTTTATATTCTCCGTGGAAAAACACATTATCTATGTTATTTTCCTTAACAAATTCCTTTAAATTTTCTGCTATCTGTTGCTCTCTGCCATAGTAATGAAGCTCAAAACGATTGTCTGCACCCAGCTTTTTAATCATTTCAAGATTTATTTCTTCATGGCGGATAAAACCCCAAAAGGCCACCCTGATTTTATCAGAAGCTATCCCATATTTCTCTTTATCATCCCTATGGTTAAGAGAATCGGTAAGCAAATTATGAGAGGTATAGGTTTTCTCCCTTTCGCTTTCCGGTAAAAACACCCTGAAAGCATCGCTGCTAACAAAGGTAGCATAAGAATATTTAACGAGATCCCCAACTATTTTCTTAAAAGGAGGTAACGCCTCATATGTTGAATCGCGGTAGTCAAAAATAAACTTGTTTTTATAGGATTTTTTTAGTTTGTCCGCAATAAGCACTCCCGGTAAAGAGTGAAGAACATAAACAAAATCAAAAAAGCCCTCTTTAAGCACCTTTGATGCGTACCTTCTGAATTTTAAAAAACTTGTAACCTTTGATAGCTTAGAAACATCATCCTCCTGATAACAACGAAACTCATGAAGAGTAACGCCTTCCAAAGAGGACAAATCCTCTTCCTGCAAATCTCTGTTCCAATAAAGCAGGTGAACATCGTTAGCTTGTGTATCAATATTATCAAGGTAAAAATTCATATACGGCATAAATTTTACTTTTGTAAAACCGATTATAAGAATCTTCATTTTGCTTTTCTTCCTATTTTTTCAAATATATCCATAAATTTTCTGGTGCTGAGTGTGCTTGAATAATTTTTCTCACCGTATTTATGGGCATTTTCTGCCATCGTTTTAATTTTTTCCGGCGAATTATAAAGCTCTTTTATTGCATCAGCAAGGCCATCATAATCAAAAATATCAACGGCTACACCCATGTTATTCTCTTTGAAAATTTTCGCATAGTAAGAATCAAGCTCAACAGAATTCACAATAACTCTGTTACAAGCCATAAGTATAGGAGCTTTGCTGGGAACGCCGTTTCCGATAACACCTTTCTGCAAAGGTATAATGCATACATTGCAAGCGCTGTAAACATCGGGAACAATATCTATTGGCTGCAACGGATAAAACTCAATATTTTTTAGTCCTAACGCTTCAACCTCGGCAACGAACTTATCTTTAACGTTACCGTCGCCCACTATTTGAATAACGATATTTTCATTTTCTTCAAGCCTTTTTGCAAGCTCAATAACCGTTTTATAATTGAAAACATAACCTACCGTGCCTGCAAACTGAACATAAAATTTATCTGTGGGAATATTGTATTTCTCAATAAACTTATTCTCTTCTACGGGTATTTCCATTGCAGTTTTAACATCAAACCAAGCAGGAACTATATGAACCTTTTCCGGCTTTGCACCCTCGGCAATTACCTTATCGCGCATATCCTCTGAAAGCACCGACATTGCGCTTGCCATTTTGTAGCAGGGCTTATTGAGCAAACGGAAAACATTAAAAAGAAGCTTGCTTTTAACAACACCTATATCATAGGCATGTCCGGGCCAAACGTCATAAATACAGTAGAGTATAGGCAATCTTTTAAACAGCTTCAATAAAAGCATAGGAAAAAGAATTGTCGGATTGGACTGTAAAAATATAACGTCCGCATCCTTTACCTTTACCCAATACTTCATAGCCGAAAAGGCATAGCTTACATCATCAAGATACCTTTTTATAAAATTATTTTTATCAATAACTTTTCTGTCAACGATATCAACTGTTAACCCCTCTTTATTTTCAAGGGAAGCGGGTATATCGGGGAAAATCCGCTTTCTTCTGCTTTGTACAAGATGCACCTCATAACCATTATCAAGAAAATCATTTATCATTACTTCTGCCATTTGGTTATTGGGGCCGGGTGTATCAAACCCATCCATCGTAATATATAAAATTTTCAACTTTATGCTCCTTAGCATGAATATTTTAATACAGGATAATTATGTAAAACATAATTCAGCTGCTTATACCAGAATTTTATCCTCTTCTTTTTCAATGTGATTAAATGCCTCGTTGTTTGGGTTAAAAGTGGGAACTAATTCCCTGATAATTTCAACAACCTCAGCCGAGGTTGCGCTCTCCAGCATAGACCTTAAATCGTTAATCCTATTGAAAAGCCGGTCGCTGTCAAACTCCATTGGTCTTGCAACATAAATAAGGTCATTCTGGGTTTTCTGGATACCCTCTTCGCTGATAAGAAGCTCTTCATAAAGCTTTTCACCATCACGAAGCCCTGTGTATTGAATTTCAATATCATCTCCTGGGATATGACCGGAAAGGCGTATAAGGTTTTCTGCAAGCTCACGAATTTTAACCGGTGACCCCATATCAAGAATAAATATTTCGCCACCCTCAGCATATGCTCCTGCCTGCAAAACGAGAGAAACTGCCTCAGGTATAAGCATAAAATAACGGATAATATCAGGGTGAGTAACAGTAACGGGACCGCCTGCCTCAATCTGCGCTTTAAAAAGCGGAATAACGCTTCCGTTTGAGCCCAATACGTTACCAAAACGAACTGCCACAAAATCTGTTTGAGATTTTTTGTTAAATGACTGAACAATCATTTCACAAACTCGTTTTGTTGCGCCCATAACATTTGTGGGGTTAACTGCCTTGTCGGTTGAAATCATAACAAAACGCTTAACTCCATATTTATCTGCAACTTTTGCAACATTATATGTGCCGAAAACATTGTTTTTAACCGCTTCCTTAGGGCTATCCTCCATAAGCGGAACATGCTTGTGAGCAGCAGCGTGATAAACAAAACTTGGCTTATACTCCTCGAAAATATCACAAAGCCTTTTTTCATCACGAACAGAGCCTATAAGCACCTTTAATTCAACATCAGGATAATTTCTGCGGATTTCTTGCTGAATATCGTAAGCGCCATTCTCTGCAATATCAAAAATCAGAATTCTCTTTGCCACACCGCTTTTTGCAATTTGGCGAACAAGCTCGCTACCGATTGAACCGCCGCCACCTGTTACAAGAACAGTGTGGTTTTTAAGAAGCTCAAAAGCCTTTGTAAGATCAGGTTTTATTTGCTCTCTGCCCAAAAGGTCAGTATAATCAACCTTTCTAAGCTTAAATTCTTCTGCTGAATTTTTCTCTAAATCGGAAACAACCGGCAAAATTTTAAGAGAACAACCGGTTTTATTACAAATTTCGAGTATTTCTTTTTTGCTTTTTTCGCTTGCAGACGGAACAGAAAAGAAAATTTCATCTATATCAAGCTCTTGGGCAGTTTTTATAATAACATCTCTGCCCCCGTAAACCTTAACTCCGTCAAGATAACTGTTATGTTTCCTTTTGTTATCATCTATAAGAGCAACAACCGTGTATCTGTTTATATTTTTGAGACCTCTGAGTTCTTCTATAAGCCTCTTTGTTGCGTTTCCTGCGCCAATTATCATAACGCGTTTTTTTCTCACATCTTCAGAAGGTCTTTCTCTTAAAATTCTTGTACGCCAAAAACTATAGCCTAACAGAACAATTCCTCTTACGGACATTACCATAATAAAAGAAAGCATTACATATAGCGCAAACCAGGTGATGAAGTTGCGGGGAGTTTCAATCCAGATAAAAGTAAATAACAAAAATGTTATAAGCTTTGATAAGCAAAATGCTCCTGCAAGCTTCGCATAATCCCACGCAATAAAATATTGCCACATTCTTTTATAAACCTTGGCAAAGAAAAACAAAGCAACCATTACAAAAATATCAACCACTAAAAAAAGCGGAATATATTGCACAAACCAATCCGGAAGCCTTACTGTTGCATCGTATTTCAGCGTTGCGGAAAATACACTGGCCAAAAGCATTGACAAAACATCAGATAACAATAAAACTCCTTTAATATGTGCTTTTATAAATGACCCTGATTTTTCAAAAAAGAGCATTTTTATTTCTCCTAACTTTAATACTATTCCGCCAACTTGAGTTCAGGGCAGAATAAAACAATTATACATCATAAATTTTATCATATCCCACATTAAAATGCAACATATTCCCGCATTAAAAACTTACTAATTTTTGTCATTTAATGTTTTATTTACTAATAATGGTTTTTTATCGCCGGAAAATAATAGCAGCTGTTCATTATTGACAAAAACTCATTTATATATTAAAATATATCGGCACATAACTATTTAGGGAGTGATTTAATGGCAACCGTTGCAGATAAGCAAAACACACCGGAAGCTCCCGTCCAAATAATTGTACCCTATGAAATAACCGATGAGTTTTTTATAGATGAGCCCAAAAACATCAAAAAAGGAACTCTTTATAATGTAGTTAAGCGGTTATTTGATATACTCGTTTCAGCCTTAGCTCTTATAATTTTATTTATACCAATGGTTGCAATTGGTATTTGGGTATCGTTAGATTCCGAAGGCGGTGCACTGTATAAACAGGAGCGGTTAGGGAAAAACGGAAAGCCCTTTAACATTATTAAATTCAGAACAATGGTTAAGGATTCCGAAAAAAACGGCGCCCAATGGAGCGAAGGTGAAAACGACTCCCGCATAACAAAAGCCGGTAGGTTTTTGCGAAACACACGTTTGGACGAGCTTCCTCAACTATGGTGCATCTTTACAGGCAAAATGTCTTTTGTAGGGCCAAGACCTGAAAGAGAATGCTTCTATAACGAGTTTGAAAAATACATCCACGGGTTCAAACATAGGCTTGTTGTTACCCCAGGTCTTACAGGGCATGCCCAGGTCAACGGAGGGTATGAACTGAAGCCTGAAGAGAAAATCATTTTTGATATGGAATACATTGAAAATCGTTCGTTGTTAATGGACATAAAAATCATTTTTGAAACAATTGCCGTTGTATTCAATAAGGAAGGCGCAAAATAAAAACATCCTTTACGGATGTTTTTTATTTTTAGAGGTTATTTATGATGAGTTGGATGAAAAATTTAAACGGCGGTTTACCTATCACTGAAGTAAATATCCCCGGCAGCCACGATAGTTGCTCTTTTAACGCAGGCCTTGGATTTATATCAAATTGCCAAAACAAAACTATTTATGAACAGCTTTGCTCGGGTATAAGATTTCTTGATGTAAGAGTAGAAAAAAAGGATGAAAAGCTAATTACGGTTCACTCTGTTGTTAACTGTAAAACCCACGACAACAAAAGGGTTTTAACCCTTGATGATGTTTTAGAAGACTGCAAAAAATTCCTTTTCGAAAACCCGAGCGAAACAATTCTCTTTTCACTAAAACGGGATGACGGTGCCTCCTCTGAAGAGACTTTTAATGCCTTTTTCAATAACTATTTTAGCGATGAAATTTGGTTTAAAGAGAATCGTTTTCCTGTTCTCTCAGAGGTGCGCAGTAAAATAGTTTTAATTAACCGTTGCCACCCCGATATTGAAAACACCTCATACACCGATATGAACACCGGTATTAACTTCAGCGGGTGGCCCCACCAGGATAAATTCCGTGGTAAAATCTTCGAAGAAGCTCCTCTTCCTAAGCGAGGCGGTAAGGCAACGGACTATTATCTTATACAGGATATGTACCAACTAAAGCCGAAGGAGAAATGGGAAAAAGCAATTTCCCCGTTCCTCAAGAATCCTCCTCAATTAAGCGGCGCAATTATCAGCTTTTTTTCTTCTACAGCGGGGCTTATAACGCCTAAAGCAACCGCAAGATACATAAACAAAAAGTTGGCAAAAACAACCCTCCAAAAATCAAAAAAATATGGTTGGATAATCATGGATTACCCAACCGAACAGTTTATTAAGAAAATTATTGACTCAAATTTTTAAAAATTTTGCCAAAACACTTACGGTATTTCTTGATTTGAATTAAACAACTTTTTTCAGATTATTTACCTACGCAAAAGTTTTTAAATACCTCGTTAACTATAGTTTCTGTTGCCTTTTCACCTGTTAAAACGCAAAGATTTTCTACAGCGCAGTCAAGGCAAACATTTATAGCATCGGGAGTTATTCCCATATTCAACCCACTCTCTGCCTCTGCGAGATTTTCTACTGCTTTTACAACGCAGGAGCGTTGACGTTCAGTGGTTATAAGCGGAGCTGATGGGTCAAAGCCTGCAGTGCCAACCACTCTTTCAACCATAAAAGTGAGCTCAGCCAACCCTTTGCGGTTTTTTGCAGATATTTCCACAATATTATCATCTTTTGCAAACTCTTTCACCTCTTCAAGTGAAAGAGCTTTTTCTTTATCCGTTTTATTTATGACAACAATTGAATTTTTTGCCTTACAGAGCTCCAGAAGCTCCTTATCATCCTCGCTAAGAGGCTCTTGCGCATCTAAAACCATAAGCACAAGGCCTGCCCTTTCAAATCTTTCCTTTGCTCTTACAACTCCGATTTTTTCAATTTCATCATCGGTATCCGTTCTTATTCCTGCGGTATCCGCAAGGCGCAGAGTAACATTCCCAAGCCTTACAGTTTCTTCTAAAACATCGCGCGTTGTTCCCGCTACGGAAGTAACAATAGCCCTGTCCCTACCGGAAAGAGCATTTAATAGCGTTGATTTTCCAACATTTGGTCTGCCTACAATAGCTGTATCAATTCCCTCTAAAACTGCCTGACCTGCATCAAAACCGGAAAGCAATTTTTCAAGACGTTTTTTTACCGTAACAATAGTTTCAAGCATTTGACCATCAGTAAGCTCAGGAATTTCATCATCAGGATAATCTACCCAAGCGGCTAAAAATGATGCAGTTCTTGCAAGCTCATCGCAACATTCAGCTATTTCACGGCTTAACGCACCATCAAGCGCGTTGAGCGTTGCTGCCCGCGCATCCTCCCCCGAGGCAGAAATAAGCGACATTACCGCTTCTGCTTCAGATAAATCCATTTTCCCATTTAAAAAAGCTCTTTTTGTAAATTCGCCGCCTTCGGCAGGCACTGCCCCCGCATTTAAAACGGCTCTCAAGGCTCTTTGCAAAACAAAAAGGCCCCCGTGGCAACTAAGCTCAACAACATCTTCTCCGGTATAGCTTTTAGGTGCTCTGAAGACAAGGGCAACCGCATCATCAATGTGCGTTTCCCCATCATGAACCTTACCGTAATACGCAGTATAACCTTTCGCATTCACAAGCTTTTTCCCGGATACACAAGAAAAAACCCTGTCTGCAACAGCCAGAGCCTCTTCACCGGATATTTTTATTGTTCCTAAACCTGCCGCCGCCTGAGCAGTGGCTATTGCTGCAATAGTTGACAAAACTACTATTCCCCTAAAAATTTTTTGTAATGGTTAAAACCAAATCGTATAAATGATGTAGTGTCGTTGAGTGTATTTATTTTTTCCCTGTTGAACCGAAACCGCCTACGCCTCTATCGGTTTCATCTAATTCTTGAACCTCAATAATTTCAGGCAATTCAACCGGTTTTATAACCATCTGAGCAATTCTTTCAAATGGTTGAATAGTGTATGGTTCTTCAGTGTGTTTGATTACACCAACACACACTTCCCCGCGATAATCACTATCAATAACACCAACAGAATTAAGAAGACCTATGCCATGCTTAACTGCCAGACCGCTTCTTGAATGGATAAATGCCGCATAATGCGGGTCATCAAGACCAAGAGCAATTCCTGTTGGAATTACCGCTTTGTCGCCCTTGTTTAAGGTAATTGGCTCATCGATGCAAGCATACAAATCGAGCCCTGCGCTACCCGGCGTAGCCCTTGTAGGCAGTTTTGCATTTTCTCTTACTTTTTTTATTTTAAGCTGCTCCATAATTATCTCCAAAGGCTACCTTGTGAATTAGCGTTTGCTCCACCGGTTGCTTCTAACTGAGCTTTAAGCCTTTCAAGCTCACGTTTATAAAGATCTCTCTCGCTTTTTGCCTGAGCACTATCCTCAAGACAAGCCTTTATTTCTGCTCGTAAGGTATCAGAATCGCCGCCACTCTTTTTTGCCTCGCTTGCATATTGCAATGCAACAAGCACCGCTGCTTGAGTTGTGGAAATTTTTGCATTTTTAAGAATTGCCGCCATTTTAAGGTCAACCTCGCGGGCAAGCTCTTTCATATATTCGGGAGATTCTTCCGAAACTATACGGTATTCTTCTCTTGCGATATTGAGTTTATGGGTAATTTTTTCCATTTATACCATCCTTAAAATTTAATTATAAAAATTATACATTGTTTTTCTTTTTTTCGCAACACTACATCTTGTAAAAATTAACCTTGTGTACACAATTTATCTGTTGATATTTATTATAATACTTGTTATAATTTATAAAACTGCTTTTGTGAAAGGAGTAGCTATGGACAACCTTCCGGAAAACAATAATTTTAATTCCCCTTATAATATTTATAATAACACTCCTCACGGAGCAACCCCTCAATATCACTACGGCGTTAACAGACCCATAATTGACCAACAATATATGGATGCACGCCGCCAATACCACCTTGCTCGAAGAAAGCACTCAAAAAGCATAAAGCATTTAGGCACATTAACCGGTGTAGCTTTGCTTATTTTGCTTGTTTTATCAAATGTTTTCAGCATTTTTCTTGTTGTTCCTTCCATAAGCGAGCTTTATAGCGAAAATTTTGCCTTTAGTATGGCTTTTTATGTTTTTTATTCCGTTATAACTATTGGTTTTTCCTTTTTTATTGTTTCCAAATTGCTTTCAAGAACCGAGGCAAAGCCTAAAATAGCCTATAATTCTCCGAAAGATAAAACAAAATCTCTTTTGCTTATTCTTATAGGCTTCGGCGGTTGCCTTGCCGCAAATTATGTTACCTCAATTATACGGTATTTCGCAGAGCTTATAGGTATTTACTCCGATTATTCTGCTATTGATTATCCTACAAATGCATTTGATGTTTTTCTTATGTTTGTTTCAACTGCGGCAATCCCTGCCCTTATTGAAGAATATGCCTTCCGCGGTGTTCTTTTAAGCAGCTTCAAAAAATACGGAAATAAATTCGCAATACTTTCAACCGCTTTTGTTTTTGCTATATTCCATGCCAATGCTGTTCAAATACCTTTTGCTTTTATGTGCGGTTTAATTTTAGGCTACGCAGTTATTGCCTCAGGCAGT
This sequence comes from Acutalibacteraceae bacterium, assembly GCA_045604445.1. Classification (GTDB taxonomy): domain Bacteria; phylum Bacillota; class Clostridia; order Oscillospirales; family Acutalibacteraceae; genus DTU089. The sequence continues at coordinate 10,754 of JAZUOA010000085.1, read as the reverse complement.
ATTTGGGTAGGTGTTATCATTCACGCCCTCACAAACGGCATTTCCTGCATTTCTTCTGCTCTTATTCTTTACATCAGCGAGGATTTTGCAAACAAAGTGTTTATGATTTTAATGCCTGTTGGAATTTGCATCGGTATTTTAAGCCTCGTTTTATATATTGCAAGGTATAAAAATGAAGCTGTTTTAGGTCTCAATGGCATTGGAACAGAGCTCGATTTAAAAACAAAATTCGGAAAATTCATAAGCAGTCCTGCAATGATAATTTCAATTATCATTCTGTTGATAAACACAATTGTAACGCTTTCTTCAACGCCTACAACTTATTGATATGAAAAAAGATGTTTTTATGCTTGAAGCCCTGCGCCTTGCAAAAGAGGCGGCAAAAGACGGAGAAGTTCCCGTTGGTGCAGTTGTAACTATTGGCGACAAAATCATCGGCAGAGGCAAAAACCGCCGAGAAAAAGGGAAAAATGCTCTTTGCCATGCAGAAATTGAAGCTATAAATGAAGCCTGCAACCGTTTAGGCGGCTGGCGCCTTTGGGAATGCGATTTATATGTCACCCTTGAGCCTTGCCCTATGTGCGCCGGAGCAATTATAAATGCAAGAATTCAAAATGTTTATTTCGGTGCTTTTGATGAAAAAAACGGTGCTTGTGGCTCAGTTGTTAATTTATTTAATGAAAAATTCAACTACAAGCCTGCCTATTCAGGCGGATTTATGGAAAAAGAGTGTGCAGATGTATTATCTGATTTTTTTAAAAAGCTCAGAAAAAAAGAAATGGAAAAAACTTTCTCGGAGGGTGTTATGGAAAGAATAGATAGTTTTAATGTTGACCACACAAAGCTTTTAAGAGGTATGTATATCTCCAGAATTGACGGTAATGTTGTTACCTATGATATAAGAACACGCCGCCCCAATGTTGAAGATGTTATGGAGAACGCAGCAATTCATACTGTTGAGCACCTTTTTGCAACATATGTTCGCAATAGCGCGCTTAAAGAAAACATTATTTACTTCGGCCCGATGGGTTGCCGAACAGGCTTTTATTTTCTTACAACCGGGATAACCCATAAACAGGCTCTTACGCTCACACAAGAAGCTCTCGATTTTATCAAAAAATTTGAGGGAGATGTTCCCGGTGTAAGCGCTGTTGAGTGCGGAAATTACCGCGACCACGATTTAGAGGGCGCAAAAAAAGAAGCAGCAGCACAATTTGAAGTTCTCAAAAATTGGACTACTGCTGATATGATATATTAAGTAATAACGTTAATAAATTTATTTTTGGATACCAATTAAGGGACTGTAAAAAAACGATTAGTTTTTTACAGTCCCTTATATATTTTCCGTTGCTCCCTCTCATAAAAACCTAAAAATACCATTTAAGAGTTAAAATTCTTTTTATGAAATATTTTTTTAAACTTCGAAAATATTTCTCCTCTTTTTAAAAGGTTTGTTTTCAGGAATAAAAACTCTTTTCTGAACAACAAACAAAGAATTGATATAAACGTTACAAATACAGCTACGGTCAATATACCGCCTACAAAAATAAACTTGAAATAACTGTCAATAACGATATTCAAATTGATATATATAATATATATTCCTGCAACCAAAATGCTTTGTATTATATAATATGTGAAATTCCTCAACGGGCTTCTTGATAAAAGCTTTTTATTAGAATAAACGATAATATCTATTGTTCGATAAAGAAAAGCACAACCTTGACCCAAAAGAACACCATATATCCCGAAAAACTGTACGCCGATTGCAGAACCCAATAAATTGATAATCACTTCAATTATGGTGGGCTTTATTGTTTGTTTGAAATGACCGGCAAAATAAATTGTTCTGAGCATCGGCTCTCTCATAAAGCTCAAAAGCTGAACCAAAGTAAATAAAACTGCTATTTTAGAATCAACATAATCGGCATCCTGAACTCCGCTGGTATACAATTTAACGAAAGCAGTTGTTAAACACAAGGTAACCGTAAACAACGAAAATGCTATGCTGCTTGAAAAAAGCTCCACGCTGTTTATGTATTGCTTAAAGCGTTCCTTATCGTTGCTGTATAATTGCCCCAATCTAAATACAATGCTGTCAAACGGAATTTTTGAAAATGTGTATATATAGGTGTATATCATCTTATAGATGGCATATACACTAACAATTTTTAAATCACAAAAAAGAGTTAAGAGAAATGTATCTGCGCTTGAAATCACAAGCCAGGAAACCTGATGGACTATGGCATCCTTGCTTTGTGATAATGCCGAAAAATCCGGTTTTGCCTTTAAATCAATCCAGGTATACCCTTTTTTGATATATGCCATAATGATAACAGCCGGAATCATCGAGGCAACAAAGGAACCCAATACCACAAAAACTATATTTGCCTTTAATGCTAAAAGCAAAATTTTAATGCCATGATTAGATACATTTGTAATAATATTTAGTATTCCGATAAAATATTGTTTGCCTTCAACCTGAAGCAAAATCTGATATTTTCCTTGGAAGAAAAACAAAACAACATTACTAAGACCTGAAAAGAACACCACAAAGAAAACAGTTAAATAGCCATATCCGCTTCCCTTGGCAAACAGAGGATAAACGGCTGACAATATAATTAAACCAATAAAGTAATATATACCAACTTTTTTGTAGTTTTTATTGACAGCCGAGAGAATAGCATTTGTTCCGGCTCGGTCGTTACTGCCAACAGTTTTATATAACGATTTCCTTGCTACCGCTTGTATCCCCGCTTCAAACAGAGTTAAATATCCGACAAATTGCAAAGCTGAGGATAACAATCCATTTGCGCCTGAGCCATATCCGACCATTGTTATCTTCGGAATAATAAGCCCCAAAGCAATGGCAACAACCTGATATAGCAAGGAAATTAAAACATTGTATTTTGATTTTTGAATATTATTCATGCTTTAAGTCTGCAGGATAGTGAATTACTCCCACCCATCTGCCTTTCTTTAGATTTACAAGCAACTTAATAACGGCTTCTGTTTTTGCAAAAAAATCAAATTCGCTTCAGGATAGTTTTGATCATTCGCCCTGCTTTTTCCTTAAAATTCAAGCAGTAATACACCGGTTTCAAGTTAGTAAAACGATTTTTATGATACATTTTCCAGAATTGTTCATATTTTTCGGGTTTGACGCTGGGCTTTTCCAGATTCCATTGCATAGCATCTTCCAACTCTATTTCCGTTGCTTCTATCTCTTTCCCTGAAATTAAATTCTGGATTATGCTGTCAATATAAGCGTTTCTTACAAGACAAACCGACAAGCCGGAATTGAACTGCTCTTTTGAAAGCCCTAATTTTGCCAAAGACCAAAAGTCACCTATAGTAATATCCGCCACTCTGTTCGGATAAGTAAATTTGCACTGAAAGCAGGCCTCTGACAAGGCATAGCCTTTCGAAAACACAATAACCTTATCGTTGGTGTGTTTTATTTTGCCATTATCAAAAACATACTTTTCCTTGTGAGTGCCCCAGCCCAACGACTTATCTCTGTAAACAAGCGAAACAAGCTTTGCATTTTCTTTCTTTTCTACATACGATAAATAATCGCTCTCAATAAGTCGCGATGGAACGCCGTGGCAGATTAAATCGCAGGTTAAAAGAGTTTTGCAAGAAACCTTGTTATGCTCCAAATAATTTTTAAGCCCTTGAATGACGCAAGCTGTGCCACTATATAAAACCATTCTGCCGTTTTCAAGATCTTCCTTGACTAACGGAAATGAGGCTGTGCTATCACTTTGAACATACTTGGATTTTAATAATTCTTCTAAATTCTCCAGGTTATCTATTCGCTCAGTATGAATATTTTTAATATCCCGATCAGAAACGCCATATACAACACCACCGGCTGATAAAACAGCTTTGGCAATACATTGAAAGGCTCCGCCACTTTGGGATTTCATCAGCTGCTCGTTATCCTTCATTTTTAAAGCATAGCATTTGAGCTCCCGCGTTTTTGATTGATTTTTTACAGAACAAACCGAATCGCAAATATTGCAATTCACACATTTTTCAAAATCGATTTTTGCCGTTAAAAACCCGTTGGCGTTTTCATCCATTGTTATTGCATTTGTGGGGCAAGAGTGATAGCAAGCACTGCACCCGCAACAACTACCGTTTTTTAAGATATCAACAATCATTTTTTGTGATACTCCTTAAATAATTCAAAGAATTTTCTCTTAAAGAATAAAGCTTGTTATTGAATCTTTCCCAATCAATTTCTCGATTAAAATTCTCGGGCTTTGTCTCTATATTTTCAATTTCAAACATATCAAGAACCGTATCAAATCTATTTCCTGATTTATTACTTTTTTTGGTAATATACACTTTTTTGTTAAGATTCAACGACAAAATGAACACGTGATACGAATGAGTTACAACGGTACCTGCGTATTGAATAACAGATAACAATTCCGCAGGAGAGCCGGGATTTAAAATTTTTATTCCGGGAAAAATTCTATTACCGAAATAATTAACTATTACAACCTTCATTCCATTTGCCTTTGCGTATTCTTTAGCAAATTCAAAAGAAGTTTTATCGTATCCGAAAACGCAAACACTGTTTTTCAAAAAATCATATTTGCTATCGGTTATTTTTTTCCAATCTTTTTGATCAACTAAAAAAGTGGGATCTAAATCCATGCGACATTCCAAGCCATTACGTTTAGCATCTTCATAATCGATTTTTTCTCTGAAAGACACAGCCCCGAAGTTTTCCAAGGCTTCTTCTAAATCATTATTCTTCAATCGAATGGAATAATCGCCCAAGCTTACCGCATAAGAAAAACGTTTTTCTTTTTGGCTCACCCATTTCAATAAGCATTGTTCACATTGATATCTCGGAATATTCCAGACCTGATCTGAACCAACCATAAACAAATCATAATCATTTTCAACAGATGATAAATTATCCAAATCTGTAAAAGGTGCAAACATACACTTGTCATATAAAAAGTGATTGAATTTTGAAAACCATTCATCCGTATAATTTCGGGATTTATAATTTCTCAGTGCATATAATATTTTCTGTTTTAAGCTTTTCTTATTCTGCACCAAAACAAACGGTTCCTGATAAAACGGAAGCAGATATACCTCGTTCCCCATTTCTGTAAGCACACGATTTAATGCATACGCCTGTAGCATGGCTCCCATATTATTGCCGTATGTAAATGTTAACTGTAAAATTTTCACTAAACATTCTCCTTGTCATGTGCTTTTCGGGGTTTTCAGAATTTAATTTTTCAATACTCATTTATCTTCGAGCAAAAATTCTTCTATCTGCTTATCCATACAAGCGCCGATATCACCTTTTTCAAGCCAGCATTTGCTCCATTCAACCACTTTTTCAATAGCTGTGTCAAGATTCCAGCGAGGTGACCAACCAAATGTTGACTTAAGCTTTGAGCAATCTAATTTAAGGAAATTTGCTTCGTGGGGGCCACCATCATACTTGTTAACCCATCTCATTCCGTTGCCCCAATGCTTAACAAACAAATCAACTAAGTCGCCTGTTTTAAAGCAATCGATATCATCCGGACCAACGTTATAATAACCTGCAAATTTTATATCCTCATACTGCTTTGCCGCTATCATCAAATAAGCATACAAGGGCTCTAAAACGTGTTGGTACGGCCTTGTAGAAAAAGGATTTCTGACAATAATATCTCTTTTTTCTGTTGCCGCTCTCACGCAATCAGGAATTATTCTGTCGTTAGCAAAATCACCGCCACCAATAACATTGCCTGCGCGAGCTGTTGATATTGCAATGCTGCCATCTGCAAAAAAGCTTCTTTTGTAGCTATGGGTAACTAATTCCGAGCAGGATTTGGAGTTTGAATAAGGATCATATCCGTCAAGCTCCTCATTTTCGCGATAACCCCATTCCCATTCCTTATTAAGGTAAACCTTATCCGTTGTTACATTGAGGAATGATTTAACGCAATCGCTGTTGCGAACACATTCCAAAATGTTAACAGTTCCCATTACATTGGTTTCGTATGTATAAGCGGGATTCTTGTAGCTATCACGAACAATAGGTTGAGCCGCAAGATGAAGAACTATCTCGGGCTTTGCCTCATCAAAAGCTGCCTTAAGGCTGTTATAATCGCGGATATCGCCGATAACAGAATTGATTTTTTCTTCAATTCCTGCAATTTCAAATAAAGAAGGTGAAGTCGGTGGATTAAGAGAATATCCCGTAACATCTGCACCCGCATTAACTAAAAGCCTGCAAAGCCAGGAGCCCTTGAAGCCCGTGTGACCGGTAATAAATACTCTTTTCCCTTTATAAAAACTTAAATCAAACATACCTTAAACTCCTAAAATGCATTTATTAAACCTTTTCCCAAGCACCCGGCTGACCGTTGTATTTTTTAATAACCCTTGAAGGATTTCCTGCGGCAATGCTTTCCTCGGGAACGCTTTTTGTTACCACTGCTCCTGCGGCAATTATCGAATTATCGCCTATGGTAACGCCGGGTAAAATTACAGCCTTATCGCCAATCCAAACATTTTTCCCGATCTTTACCTCGTTCACGGAAAGCTTATTGTCGCGATAAATGTTTTCTCTTCCGATTCCGTGATTTTCATCGGTTATAAGAACATCGCTTCCAATCAAAGTATTCGCACCGATTTCAACTTTTTTTGCGCAATAAATCGTCGCTCTTTTCGTAAAAGAAACATCGTCACAAATAGTTAGCTCAGGCGAAAAATCTTCTCCCGCGTAAGAAGTTATGCATTGAAACACCGAATCCGAACCTATAAAAACATTTTCGCCCAATGAAATTCGATTGCTTCCCGAAAATCTGACATTATTATCAATAACAACGCCTGTTCCTTTAGCTTTGAAATCCTCATGCTTATACAACATATTCCAGAATAAACGTTCAAGTTTTTTTATAATTTTAAAAAACATAATTATTTACCAAAATATTCTTTTATTATTTTTACCATATAATCAAGCTTCGCCTTTGTCATACCGGGATAAACACCTATCCAGAAGGTGTTTTCAAGAACAATGTCAGTATTTTTAAGGTCGGAAGCAACGCGGTAGCTGTCAGTTCCGAGATATTCTTCCATACACGGATGCTTTATGATATTTCCTGCAAACAACGCTCTTGTCTGAATATTATGGTCCTCAACAAATTTAACCAGCTCTTTTCTGTTTACTCCGTCCTTAACGGTAATAATGAAGCCGAACCAGCTGGGGTTGCTGTTTTCCTGAGCCTCAGGAAGAATAAGATATTCCTCAAGAGAAGCAAGATTTTCCTTAAGATATTTGAAGTTATCGCGCCTTGCCTGTGTAAAACCGGGAAGCTTCTCAAGCTGAGCGCAACCAATTGCTGCCTGCATCTCAGTTAATTTTAAATTATATCCAAAATGAGAATAAACGTATTTATGGTCATAGCCAACAGGAAGCTGACCGAACTGACCTGTAAACCGATGTCCGCAAAGATTATCTCTTCCGGAAGGACAAATACATTCTCTGCCCCAATCGCGATAAGAGCGAATAAGCTTATGAAGCATGGGGTTGTTTGTATAAACGGCTCCACCCTCGCCCATTGTTAAATGGTGAGGCGGATAAAAACTGCTTGTTCCGATATCGCCCCAAACACCCGTTAGCCTTGTTTCTCCGCCAATTGTATATTCTGAAGCCAATGAATCGCAGTTATCTTCAACAAGCCACAAATTATTCTTTTCACAAAATTCTTTAACAGCCTTGATATTAAAGGGATTTCCTAAGGTATGAGCAAGCATAACAGCTTTTGTTTTTGAAGATAAAGCTTTCTCAAGATCCTCCACTTTTACATTATAAGTAGGAATATCTATATCAACAAAAACAGGCACTGCACCATACTGAATAATAGGAGAAATTGTAGTAGGAAAGCCGCAAGCTACTGTTATAACCTCATCACCACGACTAATCCTCCTTTCTCCGAGTTCAGGAGCTGTAAGAACCATAAAAGCCAAAAGATTGGCAGAGGAACCCGAGTTCACCGCAGAAACATATTTTGCGCCAATTATTTTGCCGAATTTGTCTTCAAATTCATCGCAATATCTTCCTGCTGTTAACCAGAAATCAAGGCAGGAATCAACAAGATTTATCATTTCATTTTCATCAAATTTTCTTCCGCCGTAATTAACTCTGTCGCCTTCTTTGAAATCATCGTTTTTTATTAGATAATTCTTGCAGTATTCTGCAGCAAGGTTCAATATTTCTTGTCTGTCTCTTTTTTCATCTAACATTTTTTCCACTCCAAACCTTTTATAGTTTCTTTAAATTCCTTTAAGCTCATTTGCTGAGAATCTCTCTGAGAAACAATAACATTCTCTTTTTCAGGCCAGTTGATTTTAAGCTCTTCATCGTTCCAACATATTCCCGAATCGCTTTCCTTATCGTATTTTCCTGAGCATTGATAAATAACAACGGCATCCTCATCGCCTATTACCTGAAAGCCATGAGCAAAGCCCGCAGGGATGCAGAAAATATAATGATTATCCTCGGATAACTCAACTGCATGCCATTTCCCGAAAGTTTTGCTCCCTTCCCTTAAATCAACCGCAACATCAAAAATTTTCCCCTTTGCAACGGTAACAAATTTAGTCTGCGGGTTATGATACTGAAAATGCATTCCTCTGACGACCCCGGGCTTTGAAACGCTAACGAAGTTTTCGTTTAAATTATTCGGAACATCAATTCCGCCGAAAATATCCTTTTCGTAAATCTTAACGAAATTCCCTCTGTTGTCCTCGCTGAAAAAAGGAACTATAACCTCAAGCTTATCTATAGGCGTTTTTATTTTTTCCCACATATTCAGCCTCGCTCCTTTTTCTCTTTTTCAAACAAAACGCCTTCCATGAAGGAATATTTGAATTTGAAATTCAATTCCTTAACAAGTCCGTCGTTATTAAACCAGCATCTCTCATATCTCAAGCCATCGTCTGCTCGGGCTCCTATGGAAACAGGCTTTTCGTAAAGGTCGCCAAGAAGCTGAATATAATCCTTCAAAAGCATATTTTCGCATCTGCCTATAAAATAGAAATTCTCTTTTGTATTCTTTTTTCCGATTTCAAAAAGAGCTCTTGAAACATCATCAATATGAATAAAATCATACATATTTTCGCAGGGTCCGAAAGCAGGCGTTTCTCCTTTTTCAAAGCAACCAACTGTGTAAGAAATAATATTCCCGCTGTTATCATCACCACCGAAAACGTTAGAAAGCTCCGCCCAGATATATCGGATGCCCTCTTTCGCGCAAAGAATATTAAGCATTTTTCGGGTGTAATCTTTCGTTACACCGTACATTAAATTCTGACCAATTACCTTGTCAAAACTCAGGTTTTCTGCCAATCGTTCAGTTATGGTTCCAACAGTAATAAACTTTTCACATCCCAGTTTTTTCGAAACAAGAGCTGCATCACAAGTATATTTTGCATTTAATATCTGAGCGTTATAATCGGCTCTGCCTGCGCCCTTGGCTCCCTGCCATGCTAAATGATAAAAGGCACAAAAATCAATGCCACTCAAATCCTCTGACAGTTTATCAATATTCTCCAGCTCGCAAAAAATAAGGTGAACGTTAGAACAACCATCAAATTCTTTAAAAGCGGGATTTCTTACTACCGCATAAACTTCAACATCTTCTTTTATAAGTTGCCGTATAAGGTTTCGCCCAACAAAGCCCGAAGCTCCCGTAACAATAACTTTTTTCATTTTGAATTATCCTTATCTCAATCCCAGTTTTTCCAGGGCGCTTCGTTTTTGTTCCACAAATCGTTAAGCTTATCGTGGTCGCGCTTCGTATCCATACATTGCCAGAATCCATCATGAACAAATGCCTTAAGCTGACCATCCTTAACCAGGTTTTCTAACGGAGCTTTTTCGAAAGTTGTTTCATCACCTTCGATATAATCAAAAATCTTTCTGTTTAAAACCATAAAGCCGATGTTTATAAGAGCACCATCGGACATTGCTTTTTCGGTAAAGCGTTCGATTGTTCCTGTTTTATCCATCTGGATAACGCCAAATCTCTGACCTTGGTTGTAAACGGTCATAGTTCCGATATTACCATGCTCATGATGGTAATCAACAAGCTTCTTGATATCAACATCAGAAACGCCATCGCCATAAGTGAGCATAAATTCATCCTCGGTTATATAAGGCTTTATCCTCTTAACTCTGCCTCCGGTCATTGTATTCAGTCCCGTATCAACGAGAGTTACTCTCCAGGGCTCTGAAACGTTGTTATGTATTGTCATTTCGTTATTGGATGTAAAATCAAAAGTAACATCTGAGCCATACAAATAATAATTTGCGAAAAACTCCTTAATAACCTGTTGCTTGTAGCCGCAACAAATAACAAAATCATTGAAGCCATAGCTACTGTACTGCTTCATAATGTGCCATAAAATCGGTTTTTCTCCGATTTCTATCATGGGCTTCGGTTTTAAATGGGATTCCTCACTTATTCTTGTTCCGAAACCGCCTGCTAAAATAACAACCTTCATAATATTACCTCCTGTTTTCAACAGTAAAAGTTCTTTTTACTTTCCAGTACAACCGTTGGAAAATGTCCAAAAGCTTATACCTTAATGTTTTCTGAATTCTTTCATCGGGCTTTTGAGAATCAAGCTCAACTCCGTGCTCCTTTGCCTGCAAAAAAACATGCCAGACAGATTTAAAATATAAGCACTCCTTGAAAATTTTATATAAAAGCCTTTTCAAG
>JAZUOA010000084.1:0-34655 GCA_045604445.1 Acutalibacteraceae bacterium | reverse complement strand
GCTGCATTCATACCCTGTGCATCTGCAATAAGAGGCATAACGCAGGTTACGAAGCCTACCAAAATGCTTGGAACAAGTGCCAGATACTGGAAAGGCTTGAATTTACCCCAACGGGTACGCATTTTATCAATAATAACCGCGGAAAGCGGGTCGTTAATCAAATCATATATACCTAAAGTTACCGCTGCATTACCATGGGCTTCAGCATCGAGCCCAAATATCTTATACAAGAACAGTTCTGATGTTGTATCATATTTACCTAAGTTCAATTCTGCTGCGGCACTTTTGAGTATGTAAGCAACTCTTTCCCTCGTTGAACAGAAATTTCTGTTCATATAGGCAGGAGATTCAGTTTCAAATACATATTCACGGGTATTGGTTTCAACACTATTGTTCATTTCTTCACTCATTTTTCAACCGCCTCCCCGTTTAATTCTGCTTCTTTTTTCATTTGCATTTCAGTTAATCTGCGATACATTTCCTGACGGATTTCTTCCTGAGGCACTCCATCCTCTACCATTTTAAAGTATTCGTTAACAGGAATACCGCCCACAAAGCAATTTTCATAGTTAACTTCAATACCTTGTTTAAAAATCGCAATGTCAACACCAAAATTAACACCAAGAAGTAAGAAATATACAAAAGGTGCAATAACAAAATCTATACTAAAATAAGGGTTTTCAGGAATAAACATCAACAAAGCAGTTGCTATACTGCAAAAAGCCAGCATCAGTATATCAAATATGTAGTTTCTCAATTTGCCTCTTTTTCCGCAAGCCATTGTTAAGCAACCAAAACGCACCAACAATAAAACTATCGTTAACAAAAGCAAAATAAGAGCAACTGCAAGAAAAAGAAATGCAGTTTTTCCGTCATCAGCATTTAAAAGGCCTAAAATCCCGTCAAAATTAAAACTTTCAAGCATATCCGGCAAAGAAAATAACGTAAACATTCCCTTAAACTCTACAAATGGCGCCTTGAACTCGCCCTTAAGCCAAGGAACAACGATTGCTACTATAGGAATTAAACTTGTAAAAATACGGGTAATTGCAAGCTTGGAACCCATAAAAGCCGCTTTCATTCTGTTAATTCTTTTTTGGAAATGGTAATGCTGAACCTCTGCTTTATCTGCATCCTGCATAAGCCTTTCCTGAATATCGTAAAGAACGATATTACAATTGCAGTGGGGACAATATTGTTTCCAATCCACCATTTTCAGATGCCCACCGCATTTGGGACAGTTTGCCATTGCGCTCACTCCATATCAATATCGCTATATTTATGATACAATTTATCGAGCCTCAAGTCAATCTTTTTTGTTAATTATTAACAAATTGATTTTATTTCAATTTCTTCCCATCAGAAAATGCATTTCCGACCTTTTCTCCCAATCTAAGATATGCATTGTGAACCGGGTCAAATGTAATCGCCTGAAGCTTTTCGGGGTCAATAAGGCCATCTTCACCTAAGATGCTTTCATCTGCACTTATATTAACAATTTTGCCAATGCAAATGCCATCCTCATTAAATTTGAGAAGATTGCATTCAACCGTCATTGGAAATTCGTTAATAATAGGTGCATTAACAAACTCGGATTTAACTGTTGTAAGACCTGCTTTTTCCATTTTTTCAGGCTCTTTATTACCCGAAACTACTCCAACATAATCTGCTTCCCAAACATGCTTTGCATCTGCAATGCTTACAGTGAACGCCTTGCTTTCTTTTATGTTTTGAGTTGTTTTATGCCCGTGTGAGAGGCATAACATAATCTGTTTATTTTCATATATTCCGCCCCAGGCAGCATTCATGCAATTAGGCTTACCCTCTTCATCATAAGCCGCAACAATAAATACGGGCATAGGGTAAACATCGCTTTGAGCGCCAAAATTTTTACGCATAATTTTCTCTCCAATCTTATTTTACAATTTTATATTGCCAATCTATTATTCCGCCGAATTCTCTAACATTTGTGTACCCCAAATCCGCAAGAGCACGGGCTGCAATTTTACTTCGCCTGCCACTTCGGCAATAAACTAAAATAAGCTGTTCTTTATCAGGCAGCTCTTTTTCAGCTCTTTGAGATATTTCGTATTCAGGAATAAGAATTGCACCCTCAATATGACCCTCACTGAACTCTTCAATAGTTCTGGCATCAATAATTATATAATCCGTTTCTGTGTCCATAAGGTGCTTTGCTTCCTCGCCCGAAATCTGCATATATCCGAGAGCATTGTCAATAGCGCTTTCTGTTGTAGCGGTAGTTGTTGTTTGGATATTTTCTTTTCCGGAACAGCTGCTGAACAAAGCCAATGAAATAATAAGCAAAAACATCAATCCCCTTAATACTTTAAATTTCATATAATTCACCCGTTTCTTTGTCTCTGTATTCGTGCTTTTCATAATAACCTATAAGTTCCTTCTTTTCATCACGAAGAGCTACCATATATACATCTTTATTTTCTTTTTCATTACGGTAAGTGTAAACAATATTATTATCCGCACTTTTCTTAAACCATAAAATCACCTTATCTATAATTTCATTGGATTTTTCGTTATGGCAAGATTTTAAATTGCTTCCGGTAAGGTCTTTATGATATCGTTCAATTGCCACGGGATTCATATAAACAATTGTATGCTCTAAATCGCAAATTACAATTGGCGCTCTATCCTGCTCGAGAACGCTTTTAAATAATTTTGAAAGGTACATTTTATTACCTCGCTTTTGTTTTAAATTTCATTGGTATTTCTGTTGTAGATAAAACTAAATTTATTATTTTTGTTAAAAGAAATTTTATAGATTTATGGTTTTTAATAATATCAAGGGAAAATGCATGTTTCAAAATAAACTCAGGTAAGCTCGGTGTCCCCTTCATCTGAATTTTAACTGTATTTCCCGAAAAATCGAAGGTCATATATTGAGTTGAAAGAGTGTTAATAGGCTTCACAACAGCATTGATTTTGCCGTTTTCAGTATAAGCATAAGCCCATATTTTATACGGGTAGTCTTTAATTTCGCACCGGCTCACTCGAGGATTTCCGTCAAGACCGCAATTGATTACAACTTCATCCTCTTCTTCTTTCCATTTAACTGTAAATACATCTTCTGTTAAATTAAAAGAAACTTCGTTAAAATTGGTTTTTGGCCTTTTTGCAAAGCTAAAAATTAAAGTCCGCGGAATAACACTTGCAGGGAACAGCAGATTTGCAATTTTATCTGAAAGGGCTGTCATATAAAAGGTTTTTCCTGTGGGTATATTAAGCTTTTCCTTGCATTTTTTCGGAACAAGCCTTCTTTTTTCAAGATAAGCTTTAAGCTTTTCATCCCATTCTTCATCTGATTCCTCTTCAAAGACTTTTGGCAGAATTTTTTCTACTGCTCTTTCATTACCGCCCTCATCAATACAAGCGTTCATTGTTGCCGCAACTGCATTATATTTCGGAAACCACGCAATAACCTGTCCGAACATTCCCGTCATTTTAACAGCACCGTTTCTGATCCAGAAAAAGTAGCCATACCCCTCATTCTTTCCGAATTCAACCTGTATCTTGGTTGCTTCCTTTGCCCAAAATTCCGGAATAATTTGTTTACCATCATATTTTCCGCCATCAGCATAGCATTGGCAGATTTTTGCAAGGTCTCGAAGCTTAAGATAGCACCCCGTTCCGCCAATACATTCGCCGATTTCATTAGTTTCCCAAAAGGGCACTTCTATTCCGAGAGGCTTAAAAAGCCGCGGGGTTAAGTAATCAACAAGGCTCATTCCCGAGGTTTTTTGTATCAATGCTGCAACAACATGAGCATCATTATTGCTATAGAGAAAACCCTTATCTTTTCTAAAAGGCGCTTTCATAAACATTTCCATATAGTTTCCCATCATATCTTGAAGAAAACTGAATTTTTTATTGCTGCTCATTGTAAGAACTGAACGAACAGTCAAATTTTCCCATTCCTCACTTTTGCAGGATTCATACTCAGGAAAAAAGTCAATGATTTTTGAATCAAGCGAAAAAAGCCCCTCATCAATTGCAAAGCCTGCCGCAGTTGAAACAACAGATTTTGTAACAGAAAACAATGTATGAGGCATATCGGCCGAATAAGGCTCGGTATATTCCTCGAAAAGAACCTCTCCATTCTGCATTATAAGAAGACCGTGGTTTTCCACACCACATCTTTCAAGTTCTTTATAGTATTTGTAAATCCACTCAGATGAAAGCCTTGATTTTGTTAGCATAATTGGCGCCCCCTCATATAAAATCTCGTCACAATAGTCAATTTCATATTTAATTATCTGCGCGGTCCATCCCGCAAAGGTTTCAAGCAAATTTCTATCAATCTGTAAATCTTTTTTTGTTGCCGTTTCCGTTTTCTGCGAAAGAAATTCAGAATGTGCATAAGTTCTTTTGTCATTTCCGCAACCATTGATATTCAATAAATTCATTATACCTTATAAGAAAACATAATTCAATAAAAAGAAAAGGGGATAGGAAAAAATGATGCAGAACGAACAAACCGAGCAAAAACAAGGCTTTAGCCGTGTTTTTGGTTACCCGAAGGCGTACAAAGGTGCGTCGAGTGGCGAGGTTTGTTTGTAGAACAACACACAAATAATTCTCTTTATTTATGTGTTTATAAAAAACCGGGACTTTTACAGGCTTTGAAACCTGCGAAAGTCCCTTGCTTTATATAGTTTTGTGCGGTCTGTGCTTTTTTTACAGCCCCTTATATATTTATTTAATTGTTTCGCTGTTGTTGAGAACCGAGGTACTGTATAAAAACAAAATATCTTGTGAATTAAATTCAATATAATTCCCCAATAAATCCGGATGAATATAGCGAATATCAATAAGAGTAATTTTCTTATACCCGGCAACTAAAAGCGGTGCAATCGAACTACCAAAAGAATCCCTGAAAATTATCAGCTCCTTATTGGTTTTTGCATTTGAATTTTCAATAGTAACCAATGATAAGGGCCCACCCAAAAACATTTCATAAGGGTCTTTGCCATTAGCCTTTTCTATATCATAAACGGAAATTTCTTTGTTGTTTTGGTAATCAAACACCTTGCAATTTTCTAAACCATCGTTTGTAAGATATTTTATTTTTTCACCTTCAAGAGGCAATGCCGATTGACCATAATATACACCGTAAAAATCAATATCAAGTGTCTTTTCCTGATACTGCGCCTTAACGTCCGTTCCCATTGCATTCCCGATTTTCTCCGCAATATCAACGATGCTTTCTTCTTTCCAATGAGTATCTGTTTTATAAAAATCAGAAATTTCAAGCTCGTTGGTTATATCGATATAATTGAGAAAATCAGTGTCGGCTTTTAATAAAGAAATCATTTTCTCATAGTCAACTGTAAGATAGCCGTTTTTTTCTGCCAAAAAATAGTTTTTATCGGGAATTATTGAAAGATAATTCTTTGTGTTATTACCCTTCAAATATTTTTCATAAACATACCTGAATCTTTCTCCTGCTCTTTCAACAGCTTCTTCATCCAACGGATATTCCATTTTGCTTGCGAAGCCATCCACAACATAAATATCATTGTTTGCACTTTGTTTAAAAATATTGAGGACAACCATCGCTTTAAGTGTTCTGAATTTATCTCTCAACGGAAATTGATCAAGGGTGTAATTTTCAAAATTGCTCATAAAATCTCCCGAAAGAACTGTATTAAAGCTTAGTTCGGGAAACCGGGAAAGCTTTCTTCTCTCGCTTATTGAAAACTCATTATCGGGCTTAACCCAAGCAAAAACTGAAAGCACCAAAAAAAAGGTAGCCATAACAACAGTTACAACTATATGTTTAGTTTTCTTTGCCATAGCAACCTCCTAAAATCTAAAATATAAGAATGGATTAAATGAGCCATCAACAAGGTAAGCGGTCATAATTACTAAAAGAGCAACAAGCCCTGCAGGCTCCAAAACCCAAATATATTTTGAAACCTTATTGTTTTCAAATATTTTTTCCGCGCATCTTTTAACAACAGGCGTTGCGCCAATTATACCAATAACAAGAGTTACTGCAAAGCTTTTCAAATAATAGAAAAACTCTGTTGAAGCAACGGGCACATTCCCTGCTCCGAACATACCACCGATATAGGAAAAAGCTTCCTTCATATCTGCAGCATTGAATATAACAAAACTTATTCCCACTGCAACAATCGTATAAATTCTGCTTAAAACTTTTGTTTTATTAAGGTATTTCAACAAAACAACTTTTTCCAAAATAAGAAGAATCGCAAAAAACAATCCCCATACTATAAAATTCCATGCTGCACCATGCCAGAAGCCTGTAAGAAACCAAACAACAAAAATATTTAAAAACCATCTTATCTTTGAAACTCTGTTACCACCTAACGGAATATAAACATAATCTCTGAACCACGTTCCTAAAGACATATGCCATCTTCGCCAGAATTCAGTTGCACTTCTGGAAATATAGGGGTAATTGAAGTTTTCTGCAAAATGGAAGCCAAACAATCTTCCAAGCCCTATTGCCATATCAGAATAACCCGAAAAGTCAAAATAAACATGGAGCCCGAAAGCAACCGCATAGAGCCAATAGAAAAGAACAGATTTATCCTCGGAGGCTTTGAAAATATCGCAAAGCTCCCCCAAAGAGTTCGCTATAAGAATTTTCTTTGCCAACCCTAAAACAAATCTCCGTATACCCTTTGAAAAATTCTCAAAGGAAAGCGTTCTTTTTTCCAACTGCTTTGCAATGTCAGAATATCTTACAATAGGGCCTGCAATAAGCTGAGGAAACATTGTGATATAGGCTGCAAGATTTATAATATTTTTCTGTGCAGGAACATCCTTACGATAAACATCAATTGTATAACTTAAAATCTGGAAAGTGTAAAAGCTGATACCTATAGGCAAGGCAAATCTCAACAATGAAACTGAAAGCCCCGTAACCGCATTAAAATTTTCAATAAAAAAATCAGCGTATTTAAAAAAGCCCAGAAAGCCTAAGTTTACCGCAACTGAAGCACCAAGAAAAACCTTTGAAAGCTTTTTCTCAGAAAAAGCCTCAATCAGAATTCCGGAAAAATACCCGATTACGATTGAGGCTATCATAAGAACTACATATTTGGGCTCACCCCAACCATAAAAAACGAGGCTTGAAAGCATCAGCACAGTGTTTTTTAATTTCTTGGGTGCGATAAAGTAAAGTATCAGTACACTTGGCAGAAAATAATAAAGAAAAGGAATACTTGAAAAAAGCATACAAATCCTCTTTCTGCTTTGTGCTTATAAAGTTAAATTTACTTATGCGAGAGACTCCTCAACATTAAGTGTTGCATTTTCGCCATATACTGTTGCAAGCTTTGTTTTGAAGCTTTCAATTGCTTCTGCATTACCAAAAGCAGCTACAACATACTCATCTGCTACTGTATAAATAATGAGTGTATCGGGGAAACCGCACATCCACTGTGTGCTCTTAATGCTATCTTTAAGTGAAGCAACAAGGTTTTCAGCATTAGCTGTATCCGCAAGGTGATATGCTGCAGCGGAGAATGTGTTGGCATTCATAGCGTGTGTAATTGTTGCAACTTTATCAACAAGCTTAAGTGAATCCTCTGTGATGTGAAGAGTTGCTGTTGCATTTTCAACATCGGAAATATTGAATTCACCTGCAGCGTCGTTGAGTGCTGCTGTAAAATCACCGCCCATAACAGGGAATTTTTCTTCTTCTGCAAATGTTGACCAAACGCTATCAAGAAGCGCAACCGGAGATTCTATGGTTACTTTGTTTGAATCATCCTTAGGGGTAGTACCACAAGCTGCAAGAGCTACCACCATTACAACTGCCAATACTGAGCATAAAATTCTTTTTTTCATTTTAAAAAACTCCTTTTTAATTATTTCTTTTTTATAATTTTCTGTTCTGTTTCATCGTTGTATTCAATTTCGAATCTTTCTTCATTAAAAGCATTTGAAACTTCCAATTCAGCTTTGTTTACTTTTACTTTTTCAACAACCCACTGAATTGATACCCGACCTTTAACAGAACTTGCGCTCCCTGAAGAAAGCAATTCATTTGTTTTATCATCAAAAACCTTGATTTCTCCTTCGGAAACAGCAATATATGTTTCAAAGAAAGCTGTTGTTTCAAGATTGATAACTAAAACATCATCTGAAACATTTCTTGCAGAAGCAAGGCCGATGCCGTATTCTTCATAAAGATTAACTGAATTATCGGAAACAATTTCGCCATTTGCAAAAAGCTTGATTTTTGCAGACTCTGTTCTCACAAATACTGCTCCGACAATAACAATAACAATGCAAGCGGCAATCAAAGAAATCTGCTTATACAATGAATAATTGTTTTTAGCTTCTTTCCCTTTCTCGTATGTTGCCATTACACGCTCCTTAAGCTCATCCGTAGGTGTAATTCTTTGATATTCCTCAATATCATCCTTATTAAACACGATCAATCCTCCTTTTCCATAAGATTTTTCAGCAAATCTCTGCCCCGGGAAAGTCTCATTTTAACTGCCGATACGGAAACACCCAACATAAATGAAATTTCATCAATTGAATAACCTTCAAAATAATGGAGTACTATAACAGCCTTATATCTTTCGGAAAGTTTTCCTAAAGCTTCAACAATACTGCCATTTTCGGTTTCATCCTTAGCTTTCAAATGATGATAATCATCGAGAGATAAATGATTTCGATATTTTTTCTTTTTTAATAAATCACGGCAATGGTTTACCGTAACCTTAACAAACCAGGCTTCCTCATGCTCTTTATTTTTAAACCTGCGAGGAGCTGCAATGTATTTTGAAAAAACATCGTGAACTGCATCCTCTGCATCGTGAGCACTTTGCAAATGAGAAAGAGCGAGTCTGTATAAAAGACCCGAATATCTGTCATAAATCATCTCAAAATCAGATTTTCCGATTTGGGACAAGCTCAAACTTTTCCCTCCCTTGCTATGTAAACGATTGAAAAACTCAAAAAGTCACATTTTTTTATTTTTTTCAATATAACATATTTTCCCCACAATTAAAAGCCGAAACCAGTAATAAACATCTGTAATTTAGGTAATAATAGTTTTGCAAATATTTAGTATTGAAAGAGGTATATATATGGATAATCAAAAAAACATCAAAAACACCCTTGACTATATCCCCGAGCCTAATTCAAATGCAAAAAAAGTTATCGGTCTAGTCAAGGAAAGTGGCAAAATTACAGGCTACAAATTATCTGATAATAGTGTTGTTTCAAAACAAAATGGTGTAAATATGGCAAAGCAAGGTGAAATTACCGGTGTGGGTATTGCTCACAGAGGTAATTCTGAATACCTTAAAGCAATCCCCAATAGCAACGAAAACGATAATTTAGGGAATCTACCTTCCATTTCACCGGAAGAATAACATGTGAGTGAGTCGTTTCAACTCACTCACATTTAACTTTATAATATAGTTACCAATTCTTCGATATTTTTTCTTTTTTTGCTTCGAACTTTTTCATCCTTTGCATAGCCAAGGGTTATAACTAACCTTACCTTTCCATCCGTATTGCAAATTTTCCTTATCTTCCTTTCATCGAACCAACCCAGAATGCAAGAGCCAATCCCTTGCGCAGCAGCTTCAGCGGTTATATACGCGGCAACAATTCCCATATCTATTGAGCGATAATCGTTTCCTTTGAGCTTTGCGCCTGCACCCGCAGAGGCAACATATGGCTTCTCAGAAACTACTATCAAAGCAGAAGCTTCCGGTGCAAATTTATTCAAGCCCATTCCCATTGTACATTCGGCAACTTTTTCTGCGGTTTCCCCTGTACATACAGTTAAATGATAAGGTTGCCCGTTGCAAGCAGAGGGCGCAAGCCTTGCAGAAGCTAATATAGCATCAAGCTTTTCTTTTTCTATAGTTTTTTCTTTAATATATCCGCGGCAGGACTGGCGATTTTGTGCTATTTCTGTAAAATTCATAATTGCCTCCTTTAATTCTTGTAAACCAATAAAACCAAACTTTGATAATCCCTGATTATAATATATCACAATGCAACTGAAAAGTCACTGATTTTGCTGTTTTCAAATAATTGACAGAGAATAAAATTATTGATATACTAAAACATATTTTTAGAAAGAGGTGTGCTTTAATGGCAAAAAGCGTACAGGACATCATTTCTCTCATTAAAGAGAATGATATAAAAATGGTTGACTTCAAAATGGTTGATATTAACGGTCAATACCGCCACGTTACTATTCCCGCCCAAAATTTCTCAGAGGATACAATGAAAAGCGGTATCGGCTTTGATGCTTCTAACTATGGCTATGCTGTTGTTGAAAAAAGCGATATGGTCTTTATCCCTGACCCCGACACAGCAATCATCGATCCCTTCTGCGATATTCCCACATTATCTATGACAGGTAACGCAATGATTATTGACAACCCTGTTAACAGACCTTTGGCTCAATACCCCAGAAACATTGTAATTGCAGCCGAGCAATATATGAAGGATTGCGGCGTTGCAGATACAATGCTTATTCTTCCCGAATTCGAGTTTTATCTTTTCGATCAGGTAGGCTGGGAGGTTTCTCCCGGTGGCATCAGCGCCTTTGTTGATGCTAAGCAATCTTATTTAAACAGCGCAGTTGCAGGGGATGGTGTTATCGTTCCGAAGCAAAAAAATTACCATATTGCAAAGCCCTTCGACCTTGCTTATGAATGTCGTAGCGAAATGTGTATGCATATGGCAGATGCGGGAATTGAAATAAACTATCATCACCCCGAGGTTGCCGCTTCAGGTCAGTTTGAAATTGAACCACAACTTGGAAAAATGTCAAAAATGGCAGATAACACAATGTGGATAAAATACATTATCCGCAACACCGCCCTCAAATACGGTAAAACTGCAACCTTTATGCCAAAACCCATTGCAGGTGAGGCAGGTAGCGGTATGCATGTTCACATGCTCCTTCTTAAAGATGGTAAACCCGTTTTCTCAGATGACAACGGCTACGCTAATCTCAGCGAAACAGCCCATTACTTTATGGGCGGTCTTCTTAAGCATATCGGTTCGCTTTGCGCTATTACTAACCCCAGCACAAACTCATTCAAGCGTTTGATTCCCGGCTTCGAGGCTCCCGTTACAGTTGGTTATGCAACCTCCAACAGAAGTGCAGTTATCAGAATTCCTGCTTACGCAAAAGCCCCTGAAAAACGCCGTTTTGAGCTTCGCATCCCTGATGCTACCTGCAACCCCTATTTCTGCTACGCAGCTATTCTTATGGCAGGTCTTGACGGTATAAAAAATAAAATTGATCCTCATGCAAATGGTTGGGGACCATACGATTTCAACTTATTCAACCTTCCCGAAGAGGAAAAAGCTAAACTTCAAGGATTACCCACCTCTCTTGACAGTGCACTTGATGCTCTTGAAAAAGACCACGAGTACCTTACTGCCGGTGGCGTTTTCCCCGAAGAGCTTATCAAAAACTTCATCAAATCAAAGCGTGCAGAGCTTGCAGAAATGGCAAAAATCCCCACTCCTGCAGAATTTGATAAATATTACAACCTTTAATAATTCAAAATCCTCGTTTCACGAAAGAAACGAGGATTTTTTATAGCTTCATAAATTTATTTAATAAAAATTATCCCTGCAATCGGAACAGTTATTTCTTCAAGCTTTGTTTCTATTTTTCCTTGCGAAAGCTCCTCACCCATACAGTTAACAACCTTATATGATTTGCCCTGAGCATTCTTTATTATAAGGCTTTTCTCTGCCGTTGCATTAACTGCCACAGTTTCTGCTGCTTTTACAGAAATAATTCTATCTGAATAAGCAGTACATACTGCTTTATCCCCAAGTTTTGAACAAACCAAGCTGTATTCGCATTCCGGGTTGGTTGCCGTAAGCTTTCCGTCAAGAAGAACCTCTCTCCATTCCTTCCAGAATGAAAGATAAAACCTGAGCATCTTATAATGGTCTTCGGGAAGCTTATCTACTCTCATTGAAACCTGAGGAACGCTGTAAAGAATGCTTGTAAACTGTAACGCCGCATTTTCTACAGTATCATTTACATTCCACATTATCATATCAGAATGAACTGCAGTTTTGCCTGATGTGAGCCTCAGGTTAACAACATTAAAACGATTTTTCAGAATATCGCAAGGGCAGTCACCGACCCTCAGCATATTTCCGTATTTCCTTATTGACGGGCCAACATAGGATTGGCGGAATTCAATGAGAATTTCGGGATTTATTGCCGTAAGCCTTTTTTTAATATCACTCATAAGGGCATGAATTGCATCCTCAAGGGATTGATAATCACGACTCTCATCATATTCCAAGGCTTTGCCCTTCAAAACAAATGAATCTATGAAATCAAGCTTAAGTCCGTCGAGCTTCCAATTTTTCACCGCAAATTCATAAACCGAAGCAAGATAATTTCTCACCCTTTCATAACGCGGATCAAGAGCAAAAAATGTTTTTTCATCACCGCAGCCATCTAAAAGCATATCCTTGAATTCTTCATATTTATCGCAGTATATCCCCATAAACGGAACAGAATACCAAAGCATAACCTTCATTCCGATTTTATGGATATTTTCAACTAATTCAGCCATATCCCCCATTTTCTTTGGGGCAACAAGCCAGTCACCGCAATAAGCATAGCCGCGGTTGTTGTCATCAGTCTGCCAACCGTCATCTATTATAACTGTTTCCATTCCAAGCTTTTTAGAGGCTTTGCACTCTTCGATAATTTCATCTTTATCAAGATTCTGATGAAAACTATACCATAAAGAATCTATAGGCATCTTTGCGCTTTCCGGAACAAAGGCAGATTTGTAGCCGCATTCGTTTTCCCACCAATTGCTGATATCATAAATGCTGTCATAATAATAGATATCTCTCAAATCCAAGCGAATAACTGCTGAATATTCTTTTTTGGAAGAGGTGGGCAAGGTAAAAAAAGATACTTCACATTCAACCGTTGCATCCTCCTCCCTGATTCCCGTTCCGATTTCAATAGGAGTGTCAACATCAGAAACAGCGATACTCATTTTGTTTCTGCCTTGTCTTGAAATCAACTGCTGTAGTGGCATCCATGAAGCAAGGCGGGATTTTATTGTCTTTTTCCCCCAATCAAAATAAAGCCCGTGAATATCCATCATTGACGGATTCCAGGTAAAAGCGCAATCGCTTGCATTGAAATGCCAACGAATAGTAAATTTCTCGGGAATTTTCGGCTCTTCATATTTCAAATCTACCGTTAGAAAAACAATATCTGCTTCAGTTCTTTGATTTAATTTTATTTGTGCACTTTTATCTGTGCAGATTATCTGAAAATCCATTTGCTCACCTTTCCTAATGAAAAAGGGCGGTTTCTAACCGCCCAACATATTCAGTATAACAAATCTTATATATAAATGTCAATATGTTTCCAAAAACTCTTTCGTCTTTATGCACAAATTCTCTGTTTTCAATAACTGCTTTTAGTTAACTTTAGACAATATTACATATTGAAAACCGTATATTTTCATGCTATTATATAGACAAAGAAAGGGTGAGTCCAATGTACAGGTAAAAGACCTAAACCTAAAAAAGAAAAGGTGGTTCCGATGTACAGGTAAATCTTTCTTAAGCTCAAAAGACGGATAGAGTTACTTCAACAAAAGCCGAAAGTGTTAACTTTAAGCAAAAAGCTAAAATCAAACCAAGGATTTGATTAAGGTGATAGTTGAATACTAAACCCGCAGAGCTGAACCGCAAGGCTTTCTGAAAAAGAAGATTATTCAAAGCTGAAAGTGCTTCTCGCTTAAGGGAATAAATAACAGGATAAAGGTTTGTGAATAAATTTCAAGAAGCAGAAAACTTTGCAACTCTATGAAAGAGAGGTAAACAAAAAGATGTTAGATATCAAGAGTGAACAGAAATAGCCCTTGACCGGCAGAAAGTGTGTAAAGAAACACTCGGTCAAGGGTTATTTCAATTTTATATTCTGTTATATTTACTATCAGCTCCACAGAATTGCCTGTGGGATTTTTTTATTTTAATCCGCCTCTCTGAAGGAGCCATTAAACATATCCGAATCTATTTAGCCCTCCACAAATTAGTGATTAGTGAAAAAGTTCACTATCAGAGCAAAGAAATAAGAGGCGGAGTTTTCCGCCTCTATCTTACTGTATATGTGTGATTAAAAGCTCGCACATCAAGACTTTTTTCTTCGTTTTCAATAATTTCTTGAGGAACAGCAATAAGCATCGTAAAAGTTTTTGCGCCACTTGTTACTTTCTCTAAAACAAAACCACCCGGACAATTCTCATAGCCGTCACTTGCTGTATGGTAAAACAGTGAATCTGATTTGTATGTAATACCATCATCGTAATCTACAAATATCCTTTCAGGATATACAGTAAAATCTTCTTTCCCTATATTTTCAATTGTAAATTCAACCTTTACAAAACCTTCATTTTCGTAATCACCTGATATTCCGTAACCATCTTCGAATAAATCCAACTTATTTTCATATACAGAAATATCATTTACAACAAATTCAGCTATATCGTTATATTTAACTTTTTCTCCAATTTCTGCTTTTTTAGGTGTTGTTATGATTTTAAAACCAACAACCACAACAGCAACTACAACAAAGAGAATGAGTATTTTTTTTAAAAGCTTTTTCATTTTTTTCCTCCACATTATAATACTAAAGTAATTTTTGACATATTAGGTCAATTGAATTTGTTCTCACCTCCACAAAGTAAAAAAGACTGTGCAACCGAAGTTACACACACCGAAAAATGCGGAACTTCAGGTTGTAATTTAGCCAAAATGGGTATATTAACCGATATTGGTTAATATGATTATATACCGTTTTCGGTTAATATTCAAGTAGGGAGTGATAAAAAATGATTTCCTACGATAATTTGTGGAAGGTTATGCAAGTAAAAGGGATAACTCAGTATACCTTGATAAAAAAACATAAAATAAGCCCCGCCCAAATCACCAGATTGAAGAGAAACGAAAGTGTCAGCACTCACACTATAGAAGTATTTTGTAAAATTCTTGATTGTAGGGTTGAGGATATAATGGAATATATACCCGATGAAATAATAAACAAAACAGAAAAATAAACCGCATCCATTGATGAATAATCATTTCAGGGATGCGGATTTTATTAATTATTAAGATATGCTTCAAAACCATCAGAAAACCAACGGCTTGCCGTTGTATATCATCAATTCCGTAGGAATTGCATATCGTCAACTTCGCAAAAAGTTGTATATAATCATTGTGAAAGTTTTTTAATACACGCTGAAGCGTGATGATATACCATTGCTTTCGCAATGGATAAAAAAACCCCAAGTCCTTTTTAGGACTTGGGTTTTTTGTTATTCGTGTCCGAAAAAGAACTGGTCAAAAACCGAGGATTTTCTTTAATATTTTATATTAAAATGAATATTTTTCAAACTCCAATGGTGTTGCATTAAATTTCTTAATAAAAAATTCATTGATACGAAAAGCTGGCTTACTGGTTATCTGTATTTGCTCAACTCGCAGAATAATTGATTCATTGAAATCATCAACTATTATTTTATATGGATATTTCATATTATACATAGTAAATGTAATGACTGAACAATCCTCATTTAAAGAATATTCTAATACATCATTGATATTGCGTATTTTCAGCTGTGAATAAAATTCTTCCTTTGTAATCTCAATACGAAACACAAATTTTCTCATAAAAGTATCGTAGTTAACAATACCATTCAATAATTTATTCTGTCGAAACACAGGCTTGAAAATAATATAAAGAGCGATAGGAATAACAACTACAAAAAACATTATAACAAAAATATAGATGTATTTTTCCATATCATCACCGCCTTGGGAATATTATAGCATAAAAGCGGTGTATGCGCAATACTTATTACCTCTTACCTATTACTTATTACTTCCCAAAAAATCCCGTATCAAACGTTATTTGAAGTAAGAGTGAAGAGGTAAGAAGTAATAAGTAAAAATCCCGCCCACTTTCGTGAACGGGATTTTTGGGAGTTTTGAACTTAATGACACGAATGAAATGTGCCTGAAAACTGAAGATTTTCTTGACTATATGAAATATTGTTTATATTCGGGTTGAGATTTTAAATCTTTCATTAAATCTTCTACGTTTGCGAACAAAGAACTTCCGCAAATTCCTAAATATGATTCCCACATAGCAGGAAGTGCATCTTCGTTAGAGCAAATATATTTCCACTCATCTTCATCAAATTGATAAATTTCTTCTAAATGATATTGAAAAATACCTTTTTCATCTTTCAAAATTACATAACGCATTGATTTATCTTTGGAATAAAAAACATTTATTACTTCATCACAAAACGAATCCAAATTTTTATCATATAGTAATTCAACTATCTTATCCCAAGAAGGCATCGGCGGCACAGGTTCAATTTCTAATGGTCTGTTTTTATTAAACAACTTTTTCAACCACTTCATAAAATCACCGACCTTTAGGTGTATTATAGCATAAATTTGCACGAAGTGCAACATAGTTGGGCGTAAGCCCACATCGTTTGTGCGAAGCACAACACTGTTTGCCGTAAGGCAACCTCGTTTTGTGTCCGCCAAGGCGGAATGATGTTTTTGCTTCGCAAAAAATGATGTTGACCGCAAGCGGTCAAACGATGTTGTGTCCTTGCGGACACAAACACAAAAAGAAAGACACGATTCTCATCGTGTCTTTCTTTTTGGTGCTGATAACCGGATTCGAACCGGTGTCCTCATCCTTACCAAGGATGCACTCTACCGCCTGAGCTATATCAGCACGCTCTCTAAACAAGCAAGGCTTATTATACATTTATAAACCCGCATTGTCAAGAGCTTTTATTGCAAATATTTTATCAGCCGCTATCTGCACTATGTTGACCTTACAAGAAAAAATATGTATAATTCAGTTGTATAAACTTTTTTTGGGAGGTTATGTATGAATTTTGCAGAAAAAGCAAAGCGCAAGCTTTTTAATTCTATTGGTCTTGTTATCAACCGCTTGGCTCAAAACGAGGCAAAATCTACAGACGGATTAGATAAAACTATTACTGCAGGTATGCCGGAGCTTTTACGAAAAGCGGCAGCAGAAGGCACCGTTCTTTTAAGGAATGATGGCGTTTTACCATTTTCAAAAAATGATGTTATTTCAGTTTTTGGCAGAGTGCAGTATGATTATATGTTTGTTGGCTACGGCTCAGGCGGTGATGTCATAAAACCATATACCGTTAATTTTATAGAGGGCCTCAGAAACACTAATGCAAAAATCAATGAAGAACTTGCAGCTATATATAAGGATTGGTGCGAAAAAAATCCCCCTGACCATGGCTTTTGGGGACATTGGCCTCTTTATTACGATGAAATGCCAATTGATACTGCGGTTATAGAAAATGCCGCCGCTAAAAGTGAATGTGCAGTAATTGTTATAGGGCGCTCCGCCGGTGAAGATCGCGAAAACAAGCTTGAAGCAGGAAGCTATTACCTTACAGATGACGAAAAAGCTCTGATAAAACGAGTAAGTTCAGCATTCAAAAAAACAGTTATTGCTCTTAACATTGGTAGCATTATAGATATGAGTTGGGAAAAGGAGCTCCTTTCAGGTGACTCAGCTATTCTTATCCCTTGGCAAGGCGGTATGGAAAGCGGCAATGCTCTTGCAGAGGTAATTTTGGGGCTTAGCGAGCCATCCGGAAGGCTAACCGACACAATTGCAGAAAATTATTGGGATTATCCCTGCTCAGAGGATTTTGGCGAAAAAGACTACAATAATTATACTGAAGATATTTTTGTAGGCTACCGTTATTTTGAAACCTTTGATAAGAGTAAAGTTCTTTATCCTTTCGGCTACGGTTTAGGCTACGCATCATTCAAACAAGAATTTGTAAACGGCAGTTTAAATAGCAGCACTGTAACACTCACTGTTAAATCTGCTAATATCTCTGAATTTTGCGGTAAAGATGTTTTGCAAATTTATGTTTCGGCTCCGCAAGGTTCTTTAGGTAAGCCCTCTAAAGTTTTATGCGGATTCTCAAAAACAAATTTGCTTAACAACGGAGAAAGCTATGAAACAACTATAGAAATACCTTTTTACGCTTTTGCCTCCTACGACGATAGCGGAAAAAGCGGTAACAAATCCTGCTATGTGCTTGAAAAAGGTGAATATTCTTTTTATTTAGGCACTAATGTAAGAGATTGCCGAAAGGTATGGTCTTTTACTTTAGACGAAACAGAAATAATTGATTCTCTTAAAGAGGTATGCGCTCCGAAATTTGCTTTTGAAAGAATCAAAGTTGCAGAAAAAGATAGTAGTTTAGCAATTGATTTTGAAGATGTTCCTCTTTCAACCGATAATTTAAAACAAATAATACTTGATAAGCTTCCTGAAGATTTTGGCTTTAAAGGTGATTTGGGAATCACATTAGAAAATGTCAAAAACGGGAAAAATACGATTGAAGAATTCATTTCCCAATTATCCCTTACAGAGCTTGAAGCAATAAGCCGAGGCGATTACACTATGAATAGCTCTCTCGGTAATGAAGGTAATGCCGGGGTCCTTGGCGGTGTAACAAAATCCTTAAGGAACAAAGGAATATCCCCCATAACCACTACCGATGGTCCATCAGGCATCCGCATTAAAGCCTGCTGTTCTCTTTTGCCTATTGGCGCAAGCATTTCTGCAATGTGGAATTTACCTTTAGCAGAAGAAATTTATTCAAAAATCGGCAGCGAAATGAAAGAAAAAGGCTCCGATATTCTTTTAGCCCCCGGTATGAATATTCATCGCAGTCCCCTTTGTGGCAGAAACTTTGAATACTACTCTGAAGACCCATATATAACAGGCAAAACTGCCGCCGCAGTTGTTAAAGGTATTCAAAGCCAAGGGGTTGGTGCTTGCCCCAAGCATTTCGCATGCAACAGCCAGGAAACCAATAGAAATAAAACTGATTCTCGCCTTTCTGAAAGAGCTTTGAGAGAAATATATCTCAAAGGCTTTGAAATTTGCGTAAAAGAGGCACACCCGCTCACAATAATGACCTCTTACAATAAAATAAATGGTGTGTGGGGTCATTATAACTATGACCTTTGCACCCGCATCTTGAGAGATGAATGGGGCTTTGCGGGCCTTGTTATGACAGATTGGTGGATGCAATACACCGCCAGCCCTGAATTCCCCGGTATTAAAGATAACGGCTACCGCGTAAGAGCCGGTGTTGATGTTCTTATGCCCGGCGGAAAACGCACCGGTAAAAAGAAGCCTGACGGCACACTTTTAAAAACCTTTGGCAAAAAAGACGGCATCACTCTGGGTGAAATGCAGGCAACTGCAAAACACGTTTTAGAAGTAGTAATGAAGATAAAATAAAAAACAAATTCCCGCCAATCATTCATTGATTGGCGGGGCTTTGTTTCAGTTATTGAACATAGTGTTTATTTGAGCTTCAGTATCCTTTGCCCAGGAATATTGCTCCATATATTTACCAAAGAATTTAACTCTGTCGCTTTTGCCGTTTTCAAGAAAATCATAATAATCGCAAGCGAATTTGCTTTTATCAATACTGCGCTGATTTCGGTTATCGATAAGAATGTCCTGAATCCCCGCCTCCTCCAAAGAGGTTCTCAATGCTTTTAAAACCTTTCTGAAAAGCGACTGAACGGTTTCATCGTATTTTCTGCCTTCCCAAAGTATTGCTATTGCCTGCTCTGTGCTTATAACTCCACCGTTTCTATCAACTAAAACCGCAAGCAATTCCTTGGATTTTGCACTTGTAAATGATACGGATTTTCCGTCAACAAAAACATCAAAATAACCAAATGTTTTTATAAAAACATGGTTCTGAGCAACAACATCCTTCACAAGCAAAGCTTTATCATATGCCTTTTTTATGGCTACAGGCTCATAAGGCTTCATTACATAATCAATTGCATCTGCCGAGAATGCCTCCAAAGCATAGTTAGGATAGCTCGTTGCAAAAATCACCCTAACATTAGGGCTTACCGCTTTAATTCTTTTTGCTAAATCTATACCCTTAATTATAGGCATTTCAATATCAAGAAAAGCTATATCAACCTTATTTACTGCCGCAAAGCTCAATGCATCCAAAGGATTATTAAATTTTACAATTTCATCGGTTATTCCTATTTCCTTACAAGTATCCTCAAAATCTTCAAGGGCAAGTATTTCATCATCAACTGCCATAATTCTCATATATATTTTCCTCCTTTGGAATTGTAATCGTTATTTTTGTTCCCTCGTTTAAAACGCTTTTTATCTCAACCTCTGCATTTAACATTTCTCTAAGGCGAATCATTATATTGTTAATTCCAACATGCGAACGATTATCTGCCGGCTTGCTGTTCACATCAAAGCCCACACCGTTATCCTCGATAATTATAATTGAGGATTCATTTTTTTCAAAAGTGGATATTTTGACCGTTCCGCCTTCTGCTTTTTGGTTAACACCATGCTTTATGGCATTTTCAACAATTGGCTGAACCGTCAATGGCGGTATTGAAAAATCCTTATAATTTATATCATATTCCACATTGAGCCTGTTTCCGAAACGCAATGATTCTATTGCAACATAATTTTCAACATGTTCAAGCTCTTTTTCAAAGGGTATTGGTTCTTTCCGGGTTAATGAATCCATATTAGCCCTTAAATAGTTTGAAAACTTAACAATTGCCGTTTCAGCAGCTTTAGGATCTTTTTTTGTAAGGTATTTTATTGTATTAAGCGCATTATACAAAAAATGAGGTTGAATCTGGCTCAACATAAGGGTCATATTCATTTCGCTTAATTCTCTTGCAAGCCTTTCTGCATCGCTTGCCTTAGAAAAAGCCTCTACCGCCTGAATAAAATGAATAAGAACCATACAACCTATGAATATAATGCAGGCGGCAGGCATAATCCATGAAACTGTTTTTGAAATATACCCATTTATATAGTAGTTATCTATAATTATCGCCCCTGCGGTAATGCAATAAGCGGCGAGGTATATACCTGAAAAACGATGCTTTTTTACTATTGACTTGGAAAGCTGAAAAATCATAACTATATCCAACAAATACGGAACTGATTGAAGCCATATGTATGATTGAGCAACATAAATATAATCATAAAGGAAATACGGTACAAATGCACATATCAAAAACAAAGCTGAAATAAACACAATTGTATTTTGCTGTATATTAAGCCGAGAAGCCTCATTAAGGTGCATCATCATCGATAGTTTAATTATGTATGTGCTCACAAAAACAAGCGACATCATAATTTCATAATTAATATTGCCGAAAAATTTATATGAAGCAAGGTAGCCTGTGTTTGAAACAAGCATCCTGAAAATAAAGCTCATACATAAAACTATCAGCCATATTTTCACATCTGAATCCTTCCTCATAATATTGAGAAGCAGCATAGCAACCGCAAAAAACAAAACAACACCTATTAACAAATATCTTAAGGCTATGCCGCTTATTGTGTGACTTTGAAAATGCTCATACTCAGAAAGAACCGGAATAGTTGTAAGACCGCTTGAGTAATCGCAATTCATTTCAATAACAACCTCGTGGGTTACACCTTCTTCTATATCCGGTAAAACCGATTGAGCGTAGGCACCGATTGATATTTCTCCGCCGGTATTATCAATTGCTCTGTTAGAATACACACATACTCCGTCAACAAATACCCTACACTGCCCTGCAACATTAGGCACTGTTATAACATAAGGCTCTTTAGCATCCAGATTTTTTATGTACGCTCTGTAACTCGCTTTACCGCCATTATCAAGTTTTTTACCGTTTATTTCATAAGAAGTCCATGAAGAAGGAACTTGAACATATAAATCCGGAATGCTGTCAGTTAATTTATCGCTAACGATATATTTACCCTTAAAAAACTCCCACTCTCCGCTAAGATAAATATCCTTATTACTATCAAGCTCAACGCCGTTAAGCATTGCACCTGAAACAATTGTTTCACCTAAAGCACCGGGAACATATTGCGAAAGGAACGGTAAAATAAAACCGCCTGCAAAGGTTAGCACTACTGCAATAAAAAATATCAGATTACGTTTAAACACCTTTGACAAACCTATACCCCCTTTCGCAACAACACATTTTTATTATACATTAGCACCGTGAACAAATCAACAGTTTTTTGTGACATCATCGGGATAAATTCGAGAATCCACGCTAATAATAAGATAACTTGAAAAATAATATATATTATGATAAAATATTTTTTTAGAACTTGCAGTTCATGGAGGTCCTTATGATTAACAACGCTCAACGTTTGGAAATAATAGAAAATCTAATTAAAAATGGTGTAGAAATCCCTTGCTTTGACGGTATAATTATAGAGCCTTCTGCAATAATTGAAATTGGCACTATCATAATGCCCGGCACGGTAATTATTGGTAACACATCAATAGGCAAAAACTGCATTATAGGTCCTAACTCCTATATCTGCAACTCATCAATAGGCAGCAACACTAAATTAAATAATACCCAATGCTTCGATTCTTCTGTAGGCTCTGGTGTTACAGCCGGCCCGTTTGTTCACATAAGACCAAATTCGCAAATTGCAGATAATGTTCATATCGGTAACTTTGTTGAGGTTAAGAATTCAACTGTTGACGAGGGAAGCAAGCTCCCCCATCTGCTTTATGTTGGTGATTCAGATGTGGGAAAAGATGTTAACTTTGGTTGCGGCTGCGTAACAGTTAATTACGACGGTAAAAACAAATCTCGCACTATCGTAAAAGATGGCGCTTTTATAGGTTGCAACACTAATCTTATTGCACCTGTAACAATCGGAGAAAATGCTTTTACCGCTGCAGGCTCAACCATTACAGATGATGTACCCGATAATGCTCTCGCTCTTGCAAGAACACGGCAAACTGTAAAAAAAGATTGGGTCAATATCAAAAAGCCTTATAAAAGACAACATCAGAAATAAAGGAACAGAGCAATGTTTGATAAATTCAGAAAAAAAAGTAACTCCACTTATGAATATTTGATTGTGGGCCTGGGGAATCCCGGAGCAAAATATGAAACAACCCGCCATAACGTTGGTTTTTTAACAGTAACCTACCTTGAGGATAAATTAAACTTTACTGCAAAAAAGCTCAAGTTTCATGCCCTTATCGGTGAAACTAAAATTTGCGGCAGAAAGGTGCTTGTTATGAAGCCCCAAACAATGATGAATAACAGTGGGCTTGCAGTTTCGGAATGTGCATCGTTTTACAAAATTCCTCCTGAAAAAATTATCGTTATTTATGATGATATTTCTTTAGAACCCGGAAAGCTTCGCATAAGGCGCAAAGGGAGCGCAGGCGGTCACAACGGAATTAAAAGCATAATAGCCCGTATTGGAAGTGAAAATTTTCCGCGTGTAAAAATCGGCGTAGGTGCAAAGCCCCACCCTGATTACGACCTTGCCGATTGGGTTCTTTCAAATATTCCCAAAAGTGATATTCCCAAAATAAAAGAGGCTATCGCAAACACAAGCGAAGCCCTCGAATACATAGTAAAAGAAGATATTGACGGCGCAATGTCCGAATTCAATAGTTGAGGTTTTTATGTCCTGTTTTTCATCTTTACTGAAAAACTGCACTCAATTTAACGAAACAGTGCAAAATATCAAGATGCAAAAAGGTGCAATCGGTGTTGTAGGCTTGCCTAATACCTTTAAAGCGCATTTTGTTCATTCGCTTTGCGAGAATCTTTCTCGCAAGGCGCTTGTTGTGTTGCCTGATGAAGCCGCTGCAAGAAAATTCACAGCAGATGCAAATGAATTTTTCGGTAACAGCAAAAAGGCTGTTTTTTATCCTGCCAGAGATTTTTCCTTTAACACAGCCCAAGGCCAATCCCGCGAATATGAGCAACTAAGAATCAAAGCCCTCTGCAAAATTTTAAACGATGATTTTTCTGTTATTGTAAGCTCTGCTGAAGCCGCTTTGCAGCTTACTATTCCGCCGGAGGATTTAAAAAAGCGCACTTTTCGCATTGATTCAAGCACCGTTGTTTCAACTGAAAACCTCACCCAAACTCTTATAAGCGCAGGTTTTAAGCGTGCGGATTCCGTTGAGGGCGCCGGTCAATTCGCGGTAAGGGGCGGTATTGTTGACTTTTTCCCGCCTGATTCTGAAAACGCAGTAAGAATAGAACTATGGGGCGATGAGGTAGATACCATTTCTACATTTGACATTTCGACCCAACGCCGCATAGATACAATTGATTTTTGCGAAATAACGCCTGCTTCGGAAATTTTATTTGATTCTGATGATGAATTGAAAGAAAAGATTGAAGCATACAAAAGCACCCTTACGGGAAAGGGCTCCAGGAAAGCAAAAGAAGCTCTATCCAAGGATATAGAGCGCCTTTCTGCTAAAATAAAGCTCCAATCCGTTGATAAGTATTTATCACTTGCCTATGAAAACCCATCATCTCTTTTCGACTATTGTTGCGATACGCTTCTTTTTATCAGCGAAACCGCCTCTGTAAAGGATAAGGTAAACAATTCATCAAAGCTTCTTTCTCAAGAAATAAAATCTCAATTTGAGAACGGTGTGCTCTCCAAAGGCTTGGATAAATATTCTCTTACATTCCCCGAACTTTTAAATATATACGAAAAACGAAACGCTATTTATCTCGATAACCTTGCAAGAGGCAGTTTCGATACTCCGGTTAAATTTCTTACCACTTTAAGCATTCAACAAAACCCCGCTTGGAACGGCTCACTTGAGGTTCTTTTGGATGATTTAAAGCCTGCTTTAAGAAGCAACAGAACCTGTGTTGTTTTCGCAGGCACGGAAAAAGCTGCAAAGGCTTTAGCAGAAGCCCTTGAAACTGAAGATATTTCTGCAATATATTGCCCTGTTGCACCAAAAGAATTTCCACCTAAAACAGTAACTGTTCTTTCCGGTAGCCTTTCATCCGGCTATTTTATTCCGGGTGAAAGCTTTGATATTTTCTCATATTCTAAAGGACAGCGCACGCTTTCGCAATCAAAAAAGCGCAAGAATTATAAAGCCGCTAATGCAATACAAAGCCTTGAAGAGCTTTCAAAAGGTGATTATGTTGTTCATTCTGTTCATGGTATCGGTATTTTCGATGGCATAAAAAGAATGGAAACAAGCGGCCATACAAAAGACTACATCCATATCCTTTATGCTAAGGGCGGTTCTCTTTATGTACCGGTCACTCAGCTTGATCTTGTTACCAAATATATAGGTCCTCGCGAAGAAACAAAAACCTTAAAGCTATCTCGCTTAGGCGGTCAGGATTGGGAAAAGCTCAAGCAACGCGTAAAAGCATCTGCCAAGGATATGGCAAAAGAGCTAATCAAGCTTTACGCCCAAAGGCTTCAACTCAAAGGGCACGCTTTTTCCCCGGATATTGATATGCAAAACGATTTTGAGCGCCGTTTTGAATACGATGAAACAGACGATCAGCTTCGCACAATTAACGAAATTAAACGGGATATGGAAAAAAGCGTCCCTATGGACAGACTCCTGTGCGGTGATGTAGGCTTCGGCAAAACCGAGGTTGCCTTAAGAGCAGCATTTAAATGCATTGCGGATGGCAAGCAATGCGCCATTTTAGTTCCAACAACCATTCTTGCCTTACAGCATTACAATACTATTATGCGGCGTTTTGAAGGCTTCCCTATTGAAGCTGAAATGATTTCGCGTTTTCGTTCGCCTAAAGAACAAACCCGAATTATAAAAGCACTTAAACGTGGCTCCATTGATATAATTGTAGGCACTCATCGCCTTATTTCAAAAGATATTCAATTTAAGGACTTAGGTCTTATTATTGTTGATGAAGAGCAACGCTTTGGCGTTGGCCAAAAGGAAAAGCTGAAAGAGCTTTACCCTATGGTAGATTGCCTTACTCTTTCCGCTACCCCTATCCCCCGAACAATGAATATGGCAATGTCAGGAATCCGCGATATGTCAGTAATTGAAGAAGCTCCCCAAGACCGTTTCCCTGTTCAGACCTATGTAACCGAGCATGACTGGGGTGTGTTAGCTGAGGCAATGGGTAAAGAGCTGCGCAGGGGTGGCCAGGTTTACTATTTGCATAATCGCGTAGAAACTATAGAACGAACTGCAGCAACCATAAAAGAGCTTTTGCCTGATGCAAGCATCGGTATAGGCCACGGAAAAATGAGCGAAGATGAGCTATCAGAGGTTTGGCGCCAGCTCTTAGAGGGTGAAATTGATATTCTTGTTTGCACAACTATTATTGAAACCGGTGTTGATGTGCCTAACGCCAACACACTGATAATAGAAAACGCAGATAAGATGGGGCTCGCTCAGCTTCATCAAATAAGAGGCCGAGTAGGGCGTTCTGCAAGGCGGGGCTTTGCTTATCTTACATTTCCACCGAAAAACTCACTTTCTGAAATTGCAACAAAGCGCCTTACAGCTATAAGAGAATATACAGAATTTGGTTCAGGCTTTAAAATTGCAATGCGCGACCTTGAAATAAGAGGCGCGGGTAATCTTTTGGGAACAGAACAACATGGCCATATGGAAGCCGTTGGCTATGATATGTATATGAAGCTTTTACAAGAAGCAGTTTTAGAGGAAAAAGGTGAAACACCGAAAACTGTGCAGAAAGAATGCCTTATTGATATTAGCATTGATGCTTTCATTCCGGAAAATTATGTTTCAAGCCTTCCGCACAGGCTTTCAATGTACAGAAGAATTGCTGATATAAAAACAAAAGATGACGCTATGGATGTTTTGGATGAATTCATAGACCGTTTCGGTGAACCGCCCGAAAGCGTTTCAGGCCTTATAAGAATTTCTCTTCTCAGAAATTTCGCGGCAGGTTCAGGAATTTATGAAATAAAACAAAACAGCAACAGTATTTTATTATATGTTGAAAAAATCGATATGGATAAGGTTGCTCTGCTTGTTAAAGGTATGCGCGGCAGAATCCTTGTTTCAACAGGACCAAAGCCCTATATAACATTAAAAAAAGCGCCTAAGCAAACCTCTATTGATACTTTGGAGGAAGCATTCGCGTTATTAAACGTAAACAATGAAACGGAGGAAAATAAAAATGAACTTTAATTACAAGCCTCAAGGTGTTTGTTCAAGAAACCTGACTTTTGATATTGAAAACGGCATAGTAAAAAATGTAAAATTCGAAGGCGGTTGCAACGGAAACTTAAAGGGAATTGCCGCCCTTTGCGAAGGAAGGCCTGCCTCTGAGGTAAAAGAAATTCTTTCCGGTATTCGTTGCGGTTTTAAATCTACCTCATGCCCTGATCAGCTTTCAAAAGCACTTGAAGCCGCATTGGCAAAAATATAGAAGGGAAGGAATTTTTCAAATGAAATATCTTATACTTATCGCTGATATTGACGAATTTAATCCTTGCAAAGCCTCTTTGGGAAATCTTGTAGAAAAAGAGTATAAAATCAAGCATATGCCCGCCTTTGATTTCACCTGCAACAATCATCAATGCACCGCGGTTTGCTTTGGAATAGGCAAAGTAAACGCCGCAATGGGTGCCGCTTTAGCATTGAATTTTGATGATTTTGACGGAGTTATAAACACAGGCTGGAGCGGTGCAGTTTCAGGCGTCTTCAAAGGAGATATAATTGTCTCTGATTCCTGCGTTGAATGCGACTTTGATTTAACTCCTATCGGTAGACTCCCCGGTCAGAAGCCCGGTCAAAATGATTATATTTACACTTGCAACAACGCTCTTTATAACGCCGCTTGCTCCGTTGAAGGCTTTAAACACGGTAAATTAGGCACAGGCGATTTTTTCCTAACCGATAAAGAAAGGCGCGACCGCTACAAAGATATTTTTGGTATTAACGCTTTTGATATGGAAAGCGGTGCTATAGGCGCAGCCTGCTACCTTTTAGAGATACCATTTGTCAGCATCAGAAAAATCTCAGACAGCGCCGATGATGTAGGTGTTGAGGATTATACAAGTTCCGTAAAAACAGATATAACCGCATTTTCCGATATAGTTCTTAAAGTGCTCGAAAAGCTTTAATACAAATGGACTGCAAGCATCAATTTTTGCTTGCAGTCCATTTTTTAAAGAATCTATATAAAGCGAAAAGGCAGAATGAAAATCATTCAAAGGTTTGGCTATTCTGTGGGTCAAGTTCATTTAAATCACTTAACCACCGCCCCCACTTTACGCGAATCTTTCTGTATATATTATGCTGAATATCCTTTTTTGTTAAAAAAGCGTAAATCGCCAAAACTATATAAAAACAGGCTGTAAAAAACTTGCGTTTTTTACAGCCTTTATAATTATTTAATCTGAAAACTTAGAAATAAATGCCTTTGTTCTTTCTGATTTTGGATTACCAAAAACTTCTTCAGGTGTTCCTTCTTCTTCTATAACACCGTTATCCATAAAGATAACCTTAGTAGAAACCGCTTTTGCAAAAGACATTTCATGAGTAACAATAACCATTGTAGTTTTTTCTTCCGCCAGGCTTTTAATAACCTTTAAAATTTCTCCTGTCAACTCAGGGTCAAGAGCAGATGTCGGCTCATCAAAAAACAACACTTTAGGCTCCAGCATTAAGGCTCTGGCAATAGAAACTCTTTGCTTTTGCCCTCCTGAAAGCTCGCAAGGATAATTATCTAATTTTTCGGAAAGCCCTACTTTTGCAAGCAATTCCTTTGCCTTAGCTTCAATTTCATCATAAATCTGCTTTTTGTTGGATTTGTAATCCGCTCTCTCCTCAGCTAAGAGTTCAGGAGCAAGAGTAACATTTTTCAGAACATTATATTGAGGGAATAGATGAAAATCCTGGAAAACCAACCCAACAAGGAGTTGTTGGCGCCTTCTTTCTTCTGCGCTTTCTTTTCCTATAGTTCCGTCAAAAAACACCTCACCGGCAACCGAAATAAAACCACTATCGGGTATTTCTAATTGATTTATACAGCGAAGAATAGTTGTTTTACCGCTACCGGAGGAACCAATAATGCTTAAAACCTCACCCTCCTGAAGGGTAAAGCTAACACCTTTTAAAACTTCGGTTTTACCAAAATTCTTTTTTAAGTTATTAACCTCTAAAATCGCCATAGCTTAACTCCTGAAATAGCTAAGTTTCTTTTCCGCCTTACCTAAAACAATGGTAAGGATACCCACAAATATTAAGTAAAATACGCCTGTATAGAATAACGGCCAGATCATTGCCTTAGTTGCGGCAAGCTCCTTCGCCTGCTTGATAATTTCGCAAACCATTATACAGTTAGCAAGGGCTGTATCCTTAATAAGAGTTATAATCTCGTTTGACATAGGCGGAACTATTCTCTGGATAACTTGCTTTAATATGATTTTTTTGAATATCTGAGACTTTGTCATACCAAGAACAATACCTGCTTCGTATTGGCCTTTTGATATGCTCTCTATACCGCCTCTGTATATTTCAGAAAAATAACAAGCATAGTTTACTGTAAACGCAATCAATACCGCTGTAATT
Organism: Acutalibacteraceae bacterium; assembly: GCA_045604445.1. Lineage (GTDB taxonomy): Bacteria > Bacillota > Clostridia > Oscillospirales > Acutalibacteraceae > DTU089. Next base: position 5,151 of record JAZUOA010000084.1, on the reverse strand, counting down.
CTGCCGGCATCCATTACGCCATATTCAATTAAAAAGAATCTGTCAACCTGACCGAAAAGCTGAAAATCAAACAAAAGGCCGGGAAGATAATAGATTATAAATATTTGCAGCATAAGCGGTATACCGCGAACTACCCAAACAATTACTTTAAAAACATACTTTACCGGCTTAAACTTACTCATTGAGCCAAAAGCTATAGGCAACCCAAGGGGTGCCCCTAATAATAAGGTCACCCCAAAGATAAGCAATGATATTTTAAAGCCATCAAGCAAAAATGATGTAACTTCTAAAAAAGTCATAAATTAACTCCAAACGGCTATTTTTTATTTCTGGTCAGAGAAATCCTTGATAGCTGTTGTTTCAACACCGTATTTTTCTGCAAGAGCTTCAATAGTACCATCAGCACCTAAAGCTTCAAGCTGCTCATTAACCTTTGCTGTAAGCTCACTACCCTTTTTGAAGCCGATTGCATAATATTCAACATCGCTTGAAAGGTCTTCTGCAATTACAAGGTTAGCATAGTCGCCTTTACCAACATAGCTCTTTGCAAGCTGAGCATCAACAACTGCGAAATCTGCTGTGCCTGCGGTAATCTCAAACAAGCAATCTGTCTGTTTAATAAAGCCCTTGAATGTAGTGCCTTCAAAGGTTTTTGCATAAGCTTCGCCTGCAGAACCGCTTTCTGCAATACCCATTTTACCCTTAAGGTCTTCTGCAGTTTTAACACCGGAATCCTTGCTAACAACAACTACTTGACGATTTTCCATATAGTTGTAAGAGAAATCAACCTTTTCTGAACGAAGAACACCGTCATCATCAGCAGTGTTTGCAGTGAAACCATTCCAAACGCAATCAATTGTGTTTGAATCAAGGTCTGTGTATTTGCTTTCCCATTGAATTTCAGTAAAGATAACTTCGTAACCAAGATTCTCAAAAACCTTCTTAGCAAGCTCTGTATCATAACCAACAAGCTCACCATTTTCATCAAGATAGTTCATTGGCTCGTAAATTGTGTAGCCTACAACAACAGACTCTTTCTTTTCGCCGCAAGCAGCAAAAGCAACCACAATACCTAAAACGAGAACTATGCTCATTACTATGGATAATACCTTTTTCATAATAAATTCCTCCGTTGCGGAATATCCGCATTTATTTTGTGGTGTTATTTTAGCACTTTACCACAGTAAAGTAAATAGTTTTTTCATAAATTCTTTTATTTTGTAGACTTTGCCATAGACTTATTTTATAAGTTGCCTTCTTTTATGCAACTTTACTACTTTAACGTGCTAAAGCGTAAACTTAAATTTAACCATTGTAAAAAATGCTATGGCATGCTAAAATAATTTTAACAAAAATTTGAGGTTATACTATGATTTCTGATTCTTCAATTGATATAAACGCCATAATTTCTGAATTTGATTATTTATTAAGCAAAAACCAATTTCCAGATGCTTGCAATTTTATAGAAAATCGGCTTAGCATTGCTGAAAAAAACAACAATAACAAGGTTGTTTTTTCGCTTTCCAATGAGTGTATCGGCATTTTCAGAAAAACAGGCAACAAAGAAAAATGCTATGCATATTGTGAAAAAGTGCTCCAATTAACCAAAGCATTAAAGCTTGAAAACACTGTTAGCGGTGCAACGGCCTTTATAAACTGCGCAACTGCGAAAAAAGCTTTTGGTGATTCAGCAGAAAGCCTATCTTATTTTGAAAAAGCGCAGGAGGTTTATGAAACTATTCTTCCTGAAAATGACAATCGGCTTGCAGGGCTTTATAATAATTACGGGCTCTCTCTGGTTGACTTAGAAATCTACGACAAAGCACTGGCATTATACCAAAATGCCTTAACTGTTTTAAGTAAAACCCCGGGTAACGCCCCAGAAAAAGCAATAACCTATCTCAATATGGCAAACGCAATTGAAAATAAAATAGGGTTGGAAAGCGCTTGCGAAGAAATTGATAAATACTTAGACAAAGCAGCAGAGCTACTTGATAGCTGCATCTCCCAAACAGACGGAAACTATGCTTTTGTTTGCGAAAAATGCGCTCCCACTTTCGGGTATTATGGTAGATTTTTTTACGAAGCAGAATTAAATGAAAGGGCTAAAACAATATATGAAAGGGCTTGAACTCTCAAAAAAATACTACGAAGAATTCGGTAAACCTATGATTCACGAAAATTTTCCCGAATACGAAAATATAATTGCTATTGGTCTTGTAGGTAGCGGTTCCGAATGCTACGGATATGATGATGAATTCTCTCAGGATCACGATTTTGAACCCGGATTTTGCCTTTTTATTCCTGACGAAATAGATGAAAAAGCTTCATTCAATTTGGAAAAAGCATATAACAAGCTCCCTCGCGAATTCCGCGGATTTAAACGCTCAACCGTAAAACCCGTTGGCGGAAAAAGAAACGGTGTTTTCCGAATAAAAGATTTCTATCTAAATAAAGTCGGCTCAGCTAATGGTGAGCTGACCATTGAACAATGGCTTTCTATTCCGGATTTCTCTTTAAAAGAAGCAACAAACGGCGAAATATTCCGAGATGATGCAGGAGAATTTACTGCAATAAGAAATAAGCTTATATCTGTTCCCAAGGATATTCGGTTAAAAAAACTTGCCGGTAATATTTTAATTATGGCACAAAGCGGTCAGTATAATTACCCTCGCATTTTAAAACGAGGCGAAACTGCATCGGCGCAGCTCAGCCTATTTGAATTTGCAAATTCAGCAATGAAATGCTTCTTTCTCTTAAACAACGAGTTTATGCCTTATTATAAATGGCAATTTAAAGCCTTAAGAGAATTGAAACACGGTGAAGCCTTTGCAGATTACCTGGAGTTTTTGATTTCTACAGATAACTCTCCCGAAAACGCCTTGATAAAAATCACAATTATAGATTCAGTTTGCAATGAAATAATAACACTTTTGAAAAACAATAATATAACCAAAGCCACTTGCAACGATTTGGAAAAGCATGCTTATTCTGTAAATGATTTTATCAAAGACGGCAATTTAAGAAACAGCAATATTTTAATCGGCATATAAAAAACGGTTCGGAATTGATTCCGAACCGTTTCACTTTTTAATTAAAGACCCTTGAAGAAGTCTACAATAAAATTATAAATTGCAGAGAAAAGTTTTTCAAATGTATAGAAGAAATCATAATTATCTCTTCCACCCATTTCATCTAACTGAGAATCATCTCTCTGAGCAAGTTCATTAGAGGTAAGGTTATAAGTTTCATAGGTTGTAAGGTCATCCTCATTAAGCTCGATAACTCTTGCACCCTGATACATATTGCTGTAATAGGAATTGTATGTAACACCGGGAGTCTGAATAAGGTCAATACTACCGCAATGTGCAACAAAATTATTCTGATGGTCATGACCTACTACAAGGCCGAGAACATCTCCACCTGCGACCATTGCATCCCACTGACCGTCGTTACCGTAGCTGGGACAGCTCTTTTCAAAAATCAAGCCGTCATATTTGGTAATATCAGGAACGACTGTATAAACACTACCATCTGAGAAATTGATGGTAGCCTCACCGAGAGCGATAGCACCCTCAAAGAAAATCATTTCAACAGGCTCCTGAGGAATAATATGCTGAAATGCAATAGCGGGAACAACCTCACCACCGTTTTCAGCCTTTAATTCCTCTCGGGTTGTGTTATACCATTCAATCTGGTCTTCTCTTACCCAGTCATAGCCGAGCCATTTGCCGTTTTCATCGTGATAGCTTCCGCCGCTGTCAAAGCACCAAACGTTAAATGCAACCTTAGTGCCGTCGCTTGAAAGAATGGGAAGATTATGGGTTGCGCAGCCTGAAAGCTCAGGATCTGCATCAAAAGCGAGGCAATTAGGAGATTTCTGATATTCTGCAAGCTGATCTTCTTTGACCATACCGCCTTCATCATCGTGGTTACCGAAAACAAAGGTAAAGGGGATGCCTCTCTCATCAAGAGGAGCAATCATTTCACCAATTGCTCTTATATCCTCACCCACAACATTATCGCCAACGAAAACAACAAGATCGGGGTTTGCAAAATCGAGAGCCTCTCTGATAAACTGAAGCACTGCAGGCTCCAACGGATAATCATCCTGAACATCTGCAAGGCAAAGAATTTTAAATTTGCCGTTTGAATTAAATTGAAGCTTAGCCTCATCCTTATATCCTGCAAAGCTCATTGTCACAAGCGAGAAGAGCATGCAAAGAGATAAAGCAACAGCAATAACTTTCTTCATATTGATTCTCCTTTTTTCAAAAATTAGTTATGGGGATATTTAATATCAAATATTATAATATTTTAAAATCATTTTGTCAATGAAGCTATTAAGGTTTTATAGTGTTTACCCTTTTCTTCAAAGTTTTTATAGCAGTTATAGCTTGCCGCGGCAGGCGAAAACAGGCAGGATTCACCTTTTGGGGTAAGCCTTGCAGCATTTTTAACCGCATCCTCCATATCAGAAGCACAATACATTTCTTTTTCGCAGCCTTTAGACTTAAGCGTATTGATTATATTGTGACCAGTTTCGGGAAGACCTATAAGATTATTAACCGTGCAGTTATTTAAATACTCAATAAAGTCAGAGTAGTCAATACCCCTATCGAGGCCACCGAATATTAGAGTGTCAACATTACCTATAGCTTTTACAGCGCCCATAACTGCTGTAGGAATTGTTGCAATACTGTCATTATACCAGGTAATCCCCTCAAAAACTCCAACATATTCCATACGGTGCTCAATGCCTTTAAATTCTTTAATGGCTTTTCTGACAGCATCATCGCTTACACCAAAAACCCTTGCAACTGCAAGAGCATAAGCAATATCCTGCCTGTTATGCTCTCCCTTTAAATGCTCAGTAGAGTGCCAGAGCTCATTAACAAATTCATCGTTTTTGGCATCTGTAAATGTAACAGGAGTTTTAATTCCCTTTATAACCTTACCCCAATCAACAATCCCTTCAAGGTTCTGTTCAGGGTTATAAACAATGTAATCTGTTGATTTTTGATGAACCGCTATATTGAGCTTTGCCTGAACATAGCCTTGGAAACCTGTTTTATAATGGTCTAAATGCTCTTGATAAACATTAACAAGCACCGCAACATGAGGGGAAGCGGTTGTAAACTCAAGCTGATG
>JAZUOA010000083.1:0-3763 GCA_045604445.1 Acutalibacteraceae bacterium | reverse complement strand
TTACTTTGTTTCTCTGTGGAGAGTGTGTTTCTTGCAGAATCTGCAATACTTTTTCATCTCCAACCTGTCAGGGTTGTTCTTTTTTTCCTTCATAGTGTTGTAATTGCGTTGCTTACATTCTGTGCAGGAAAGTGTGATTTTAACTCTCATCTAACGGCACCTCCATTTTTTGATTAGCCTCCCTCTCGCCGATTGAACGGAGCGTATCCCCGAGCATATCGAATCAGGCTCATTTATAACCCTAAAAATCAGGGCACAAAAAAAGAACCCTCTTTGAGAGGTACAGGCATTATAGCATAGGTGTTTTTGATTGTCAATAGGATTTGAAATATTTTTTCAACACAAAAGCTTCCGCATCACGGTAAACAATCATACCACGCTTCATCATTAAAAATTACCCAATGAAAATATCCTCTGATTTTATTTGCGCTTGTCGCAACAGCTCATCTGACGCCTGCTTATCTTTGATAGATAGTGCATCTGTTATTGCGTTGAAAAGCATATAATACATTCTTTTATAAAGCTCCTTCTCATTCGGCTCCGTTTTAATAAGCTTGTAATCCCACATATTTATACCTCTGTACCGCAATTTGCACCAACATTCGTTGGTATATCAATCATTTTATTACTTTATACTGTTATTGTCAAGAACAATTGTAGGTGATAAAATGAAAAGCATATTATCAAAACGCTTAAAAGAACTCAGAAAAGAAGCATCACTCACACAAGCTCAGGTTGCAATTTATTGCGATATAACCGAAAAAGCTTATCAGAATTATGAGCTTATGACCAGAGAGCCTAAAATAGAAAACTTAATTAAAATTGCCAACCTTTTTAATGTTTCGATAGATTATTTGGTTGGCAGAACAGATGACAGAAACAAATAAAAGAAGATGTAAGAAACGAAAGTTTTTTACATCTCTTTTTTCATTTTAATAATTGACTGTTTTTTAATATAACTTTTTTTCAAAATCGTATTGGCATATTCATAATTTTGTTTTATAATGTATTTAATTATACAATTTATAATAAGGAGGTATGCTCTCTTGGTGGGAAAATATTCCGTTCAATTAGATAAGGTTATTAAAGCCCATGGCTTTGAAATAATATATCTTCCGGATAAACCGAAAGAGGAGCTTGTTATTCGTTCTCAGGATGTTACAAGGCCCGGCCTGATGTTTGCCGGTTATGAAAAGCATTTTGATAAAGAACGCGTTGAATTCATCGGGCTTGCAGAAATGGACTATCTTCGGGAGCTTGATGAAGAAACCCAAAGGGAAAGGCTTGATTTATTCTTCAGCTATAAGCCTGCCGCAGCAGTAATCACCCGAGGAATTGAAATCCCCGATTTAATGATTGAGTATGCTAAAAAGCATGAGGTTCCTCTTTTAAAAACAAACGAGATTACCTCGCAAATTATGGCAACCCTTATTTCCTATTTAGGCACCGAGCTTGCCGAAAGAATCACCCGCCATGGTGTAATGGTTGAGGTTTATGGTGAAGGTATACTCATTCTGGGCGACAGCGGTGTTGGTAAAAGCGAAACTGCGGTTGAGCTTATTAAGAGAGGTCACCGCCTTATTGCAGATGATGCCGTAGAAATTAAAAGGGTTTCTTCAAAAACCCTGGTTGGCTCCGCTCCCGATAATATCCGCCATTTTATTGAGCTTCGCGGAATAGGAATCGTAAACGCCCGAAACATTTTCGGTGTAGGTTCCGTTAAGCTCACTGAAAAAATAGATATGGTTATTCAGCTTGAGCATTGGGACAGCGAAAAAGTTTATGACCGTTTAGGTCTTGAAGATGAATATATGGATATTTTAGGCATAAACGTTCCATCTACAACCGTACCCGTTAAGCCCGGTAGGAACCTTGCTATCATTATCGAAATTGCCGCTATGAACAACCGTCAGAAAAAGCTCGGTTATAATGCGGCAAAAGAATTGATGCAACAGCTTGGTATGGAAGATATGTAAACATAATAAAATAAATACAAAGGAGATAATAAATATGTATAGAATTGGTGTTGACTTAGGCGGTACAAATATCGCAACAGGTGTTATTGATGAAAATTATAATATAATTGGCAGAGGAAAGGTTAAAACCCGCGCACCTCGCCCTGCAGAAGAGATTTTCGACTCTATAAAAGAAGCTGTAGACATGGCAGTAAAAGAAGCAGGTATCAGCTACGATGAAATTAAATCTGTAGGTATAGGCACTCCGGGTTCAGTTAATAAGGATACCGGTGCTATTGAGTTTTCAAACAACCTTAAATTTCATAATGTTCCTGCAAAACAAATGCTTGAAGAGAGATTAGGTAAGCCTGTTTATCTCGAAAATGATGCAAATGCCGCAGCTCTCGGTGAAGCTGTTGCAGGTTGTGGCAACGGCGTTAAAAACTTTGTTGCCGTTACATTGGGAACGGGTGTAGGCAGCGGAATAATTATTGATGGTAAAATTTATCGCGGAAGTAACTTCTGCGGTGGTGAAATGGGTCATATGGTTATAAACGTTGACGGAATTCCTTGCAATTGTGGCAGAAAAGGTTGTTGGGAAAAATACGCTTCAGCAACCGCACTGGTTTCTCAGGCAGTTGAAGCTATGGAAGGCAACAAGGATAGCCTCTTATGGAAAACCTGCGATGGTGACCTTAACAAGGTTGACGGAAAATCTATTTTTGATGCTCTTGATATGGGCGATGCTATAGCAAAAGCTGTTGTTGACAGATACCTTTACTATGTTGCTATCGGTCTTGCAAATGTTATTAACGCTCTTCAACCTGAAACTGTTTGTATTGGTGGCGGAATCAGCGGCCAAGGTGAAAAAATCTTAAAGCCCATACGCGATATAGTTAAGGCAGAGCGCTACAGCGTTTATGCCGATAAACAAGCTAATATTCTTCCTGCTGCCCTCGGCAACGATGCCGGCATTATCGGTGCAGCATTACTTGATGATTGACGGTGATTGATATTAACACAAACAATTCTTTTGAAGCACTTTTAAAAGAAGCGCAAAAAATCGGCTGCAAAGCTTATGAAAACGCTCCACTCTCCGCACACACTTCTTTTAAAACAGGCGGTAACTGCACTTTACTTATAGAGCCCACCGAAAGCTCACAGCTTGAACATATTTTCGCAAAGGTTAAAGAGCTGAATATCCCGTATATTGTTTTAGGCAACGGTACAAATGTTTTAGCTCCTGATGAACCTTTAGAAAAAGTGATTATAAAAATTGCAGATGCTATGGCAAAAATAACGTTAGAGGATAACAACGTTATTTCTTGCTCGGCAGGAACAAAGCTCGTTACACTTTGTAAATTTGCCCTTGAAAATTCTCTTTCAGGCTTAGAGTTTGCATACGGTATCCCGGGCACAGTCGGTGGTGCTGTGTTTATGAATGCAGGTGCATATGGCGGAGAAATAAAAGATGTTCTCATTCAAGTAACTCATATAACCCCTGATTTAAAAATTGAAACTATTTCTGCAGATAAAGCTGATTTATCTTACAGGCATTCAGCCTACAAGGAAAATGGTTGCATTATAAAAGATGTTAAGCTTAAGTTAAGAAAAGCTGAGAAGGCAGATATTAAAGCAGCTATGGAGGATTTTCTATCTCGCCGAAAAGATAAGCAACCCCTTGAATATCCCAGTGCCGGTAGCACCTTTAAGCGACCCGAGGGTTATTTTGCAGGTGCCCTTATTGAGCAATGTAATTTAAAAGGAAAATCCATAGGTGGTGCGCAGGTAAGCGAAAAGCACGCAGG
>JAZUOA010000082.1:0-14610 GCA_045604445.1 Acutalibacteraceae bacterium | reverse complement strand
TACCCTCGCGGTAAACGCAGTTAACCTGTAAAATCTTCAACGGCTGTGCCTCCCTTCTTATTTAATCGATGATAATTTTTTGGAATTTTTCTCTGTTTTTTAAAATATTATGGTTTTCTAAAGCCAGCTTTCTTCCGTTTTTGCCAAACTCTGATGCTAACACATCATCCTGCAACGCTTGAGAAATTTTCTCCTTCAATTCACCTCTCTCGGTAATAAGAACAGTTGCATTTTTATCTTTAAGATACTGACAAACTGCCATATTTTCAGGAGCATAAACAAACAAACAAGCACCTGAGGCAAGTGAATCTGCAATTTTTGTTGAGAAAGCATACTTTAAATCTTCCTTATAAAATTCATGGAAGCTTTCAACATGCAGCAAATATTTACTTTTGGTTAATTTCTTTTTTAATTCGTCATACGGAATAAGACCATTATATTTTATAGCTATGCACTCGTTTAGTTCTTTTTCAACAATAGAATCAGGAGCTTTTCCGTAAACCTCCAAAACCATTTCGGAATCAGCAGCCTTAAGAGCCTCGGCAAATTCGATAAGCCCCTTATGGCGCAAAAGCCCTAAATTACCTGCATAAATTATTTTCTTCTCTTTTTCTTCATAAACCTCTTCATTTGTAAATTCCGAAGTATTCATGATAACGCAACCATCATCATTGAACGCCCGGTTATAATCATCACACAATAAATCGCAGTTGTAAACAGAGCGTTTTGTTACCTTTAAAAGCTTTCTATACTCTTTGCAAAACATTTTGTGAATAATTGGATACAAAAGGTTGGTAAAAGCATTTTCTGCCATATAGCTTTGAGACTTGAAATAATACCCCTCTGTGTTATAAATCACAACAGGTATATTCCTTTTTTCAGCAAGCTTGCGAACAAGCCTGAACAAGAATGCTGAATCCCCCGCCTGAAACAAAATAACCTCCGGAGAAAAATTATCAATCCATTTATTTAATTTTTTCCCGTTCCAAAAACCACTCATCCACGCCAATTCTCTTATAAGCGTTATAGCAGAATTTTTTGTTACGCGCTTTGCTTCCTTCTGAGCGGTATTTTTTGCCCCGGATATCGCCTCTGCAGGTATATCATACACTGTTCTCCCCGCAGGCTTTCCTTTAAGAATAGAGTGCATGACCGAAGAATCAGTAATGCAAAAATAATTATTACACACACTGAAATCAGGTTTTTCTGAATGAATATAAAGCTGGGCTATACTTTCCTTATCCCATCCTACCAGATAATTCATTAGTGTGCGCCCATTGGAGCCCGTTTTCGAAAAACAGTTATGGCTTACAATAAGCAAGCGTTTAAATTTTATTTCGCTCATATTCTTTTCCTTTTCGCTTTTTTATAACTGTTTGCGTTGCCTGATAAAGCTTGTTCAAATAATATTGGCATTGAAACCGCAAAAATAGTTGCAACCATTGAAATAACGGGTGTATCAAACAACGCAAAACTTTCTATATATGCATAAACAAGATAACACACAATTGAAACCAAAAGCATAATGCCGAGAACTCTGTCTTTTTTTAACACTCTTGCGGAGGTCGCAGCTGATTTCAAAACTATCAATGCAAACAACAGAAGCTTAAACAATCCGCCTGAAATCGTCAAATAAAGATACGTATTATGGTAATATTTGTTGCCCGTATAAACTGCCGCAAGAGTTATTGCTTTTTCAGTACCATAACCAACAAGAGCATATCTTTCCCTTATAAGTGGGAGCATATTTTCAATATATTGAGCCCTTGTATCCATAGAGTCCACATTTCCGAAAACATTTCCGAAGAAATAAGAGTTTAAAACGGGAACTTTTTCAATAATTAACAAAACAAAAACCGATGCTATAGCTACCAAAACTATATTTCTGACCGGATGCTTTCTTGTTACAACTAAAGACACAATAAATATCGCCACCGATAATAACATCGCTGTTCTACACATTGCCATTAGTTCATTCAATATAAATAAAGCAGATATCTGGAGCCACTTTTTTTCTTTTGTCTGAGCATGCAAAAACATACAAGCAAGGGAACCAAAAAGAAGGTACATTCCAAAAGTATTTTTATTATCAAAAATCGAACGCACTTCATCAACGGCGTAAAGAGAAAGCGAAAAAATATTTGTAAGGCTTCCAATGTTTATAATCATACTGTAAACACAAGCAAACAACATAAAATATGCATACAGCTTATAAAACTGCATTATATCTGACTCTGTAGCACCCTTTATATTTTTAGGTTTTTCACAAAACAGGAAAAACAGAAGCAAAACCGTGAATACCTCTATTATTCCTGAAACAATTCCCACCTTGTTAACTATTATAGTTGACAGATTGCTAAGCAAAAATAAAAATATATAAGCCATAAAGAACACGCTTATATTTAAAACATCTCTGCCCTTAATAGCAATTAACGAAAACACACCGATTATTCCTAATTTCAGTACAGTATCGATAAAAGACGCGTTGCCGCCTATTACCTGCGATAAGGACGAAATTATTATTAACCACGCCAACTGAGATGGGTATTTACTTTTTATTTTCTTTTTTTCCATCATCTGTACCGCCCGATAACTTTCTTTCCCTCAGAAAATAGATTTAAAATCTTCTTCATTCCATAGCTTCTGTCAAGCCCAGACAAACGCCAGGCATAATAAATAAAAATAAGCGGATAAATCTCTGAAAATGCTAAATACAACAAACTGCCCCTATCAATAAAAAGCTTATCGTTTATCCCGTCATACCAGGTAGAGCCTGAGTCATCAACATCCGCAAGAATATACTGATGAGAAAAAAGCTTAAGTCCTGCATCAAGGCAATCCTTAACAAAAAGTGAATCCTCTCCGCTGTGAAATTCTGCTCCGCCACCAAAAAGCAACGAAAAGCTTATCCTTTTTTTCAAAATTGATTTTCGACGAGCAGCAATAACGCAAGCTCCATAGCGCATTGCGTTAAATGTATGAAGTTTTTTTACCTTTTCGTTATATCTGTACGCTCCAACATTTTTTGTTGAATTTATCAGGTTAACATTAAAGCAAAAAACATCCGCCTTGGGAGTTTCTTCAAAGGCTTTTAAAACCTCCTGAGCATAGCCGTCGTTATAAACCATATCGTCATCAGCCCATAAAACAATATCAGCATCAGCATTGAAAAGAGCAGTATTTCTACTCAAGCCAACACCTCTCGCGCTCATAGATATCCATTTAATCCTATTTCCTTTATAATCGAACTCTGCCAAATCATCCTTATCACATTGGTTAACAACAACGGCATCGCATTGGATATTCATCTTTTCCAACAAGCTGTAATCCGACCGATTCATAGTGGACACTAAAACCTGCATTTTCATTTATCTCACCAAAATTACTTTCTCAGTATAAATTTATAAAGAAGTTTTTTCACAAACTTCGGGCATTTCACAAAGCAATAGCATCCGAAGCAATTCATAAAATATTCGTAAAACTTAGTTATTCCGCCTTTGTAAAGAAGCTTCTGATTGTTTTTCCAAGCGTAGTAAATATTTATATCGCCTCTACGCTCAAGCATATTTTCTCCAACCCTTACATTAACCATTGGCTCCTGAATGTTATAAAACCTTTTGCCTGCAACAACCAATCGAACATAAATGTTAAAATCCTCGTTTGCTCGGCTTTCGGAATATCCTCCGATATCTTCAAGAGCTTTCTTTTTATACATAACCGTTACGTTGTTAACAGGATTTCTTCGCTTGAACATTTCGAGAATTTCCTCGTGAGTTTCCGCTGTCGCCCTGACTCCCGTGATGTTTTCAGGCTCCCCTACAAATTCGGTAATATGACCAGCAACTACATCAACAGTTTCATCCCTATTGAAAACCTCGAGTTCTTTTTCAAATCTTTCAGGGTAAGAAATATCGTCGGAATCCATTCTTGCAAGCAAATCATTTTCGCAAAGTGCAAAGCCCGCCTTGGATGCTCCGCCCTGGCCTAAATTTTCCGGCAAAGCAACAATATCAAATTTATTCAGGAAAAGCTGCTTGTATTTTTCGGTAACCGCTTCAAGCTCCGCAGGAACGGGACCGTCATAAACCAAAATGAATTGATCCGGCTTAACGGTCTGATTTATCAATATGCTTTCTAAAGCTTTATCGAAAAACTCAGGTTTTTCCTTTTCATAAACCGTCATTAAAACGGTAAATTTTGTTATGTCACATTTACTCATTTCTGCACCTTTCACATTACCGCTTCGCAAATTCTTTCTGCGATGGTTTTGCTGTCCATTCCGTATTGCTCTCTGAGATAATTCTGGTTTCCTACCCTTGTTGCGTAAACATCGTTAAGTCCGATTCGCAATAATCTCGCATTTCTATTGCTCATTTGGGCAATAACCTCTGCAACTGCGCTACCAAAGCCACCAATAATATTATGCTCCTCGCAGGTAACTATCAAATCGAAGCTCTCTGCGCAAGCCTTTACAACCTCCTCATCAAGAGGCTTTACTGTCGGGAAGGTATAAACCGCAGGCTCATATCCTTTTTCAAGAAGAATATCGCATGCGCCTTGAACCTCTTCGAAAATTGCACCTGTTGAAAAGATTGCAATTTTTTTACCATCTCTTACTTTGATTGCTTTTCCGATTTTGAAATCTTTTATAAACGAATGAATTCTCTTTTCACCACCGCGACCTAAGCGTAGATAGCAAGTACCTTTATACGTGGCAATCGCCTTCGTTGCTTCCTCTGCTTCAACAAGGTCGCCCGGTGCCATAACAACAACATTCGGCAAAGCCCTCATCATTGCAATATCTTCTGTTGCGTGGTGGCTCATCCCTAACGAACCATAAACAAATCCACCGCCAACACAAACAATCTTAACATTTGCATCATGATAAGCGCAATCGTTACGAATTTGCTCTATACATCTCAACGTAGGGAAATTTCCAATTGAATAAGTAAAAACGGTTTTCCCTTCCAAAGCCATTCCTGCAGCAACAGAGGTCATATTTTGCTCTGCAATACCTGCATTCGTAAACTGATCGGGCACCTGCTCCCAATAAGGTTTCAGCACCCCAAAGCCCAAGTCACCAGTTACTAATTCTATTTTCTTATCTTCCTTCGCTATTTCAAGCAAAGTTCTGACGAATGTATCTCTCATTGATTGTCACCTCTCGAAGCCTTGGAAATCATTTTATTCTCATCCAAATCCGATTCAACGCGGCGCATCTTCTCCGGATACGATGTGTTCCACGTATAAGAAAAAGTATGGTCGTTTCCTACATCGTCTCCCTCATGGGGATATTGAGGATTTTCAATACCGCAAGGTGTATAGGGATCTTCTACTCCCTGCGGTTTTATCTTATGAAGCTCATTAACTGCACAATCGTATTCCCAGCCGGAATGAGGAAACCTATAATGCCACAAAATATCATTGTGCATAAATGTAACACCATTACCCTTAACCGTGTTTGCTATGATAACCGTTGGCTTATGCCCATTATCCTCAGAATTGCTTTGGACTTTTTCAAAAGCATTCTTAAGCTCCTGATGATCATTTCCATCAATTTCGATTACTTTCCATCCAAATGCTTCCCATTTTTTTGCAAAATCTAAAAGTTCAATAGTGTTTTCATTAAAATCAAGACTCTGCATATGATTATGGTCAACAATAGCAACCAAATTGTTCAATCTGAAATGGTTTGCAAACAAAGCTGCTTCCCATACAGAACCCTCATTGCATTCACCATCACCCAACACAACAAAAACGCGGTTCGATTTACCTTCCTTTTTAAGTGCATAAGCCATACCTACGCCTGCCGATAAACCGTGACCTAAGGAACCGGTTGAAAAATCTATTCCCGGTAGGTGATGTGAAACATGACCGGACAATCGGCTACCATTCTGATAGTGCGTTTTCAGTTCCTCGGTATCGAAAAAGCCCACTTCGGCAAGAGCAGCATAAATCGCTGCTCCTGCATGACCTTTACTTAAAATAAACCTGTCTCTGCCGCACCAATCAGGTTCACTTACTTTATATTTCATAACATCAGCATATAATACCGCAACAATATCAGCAACGGACAAAACCGCGCCTATATGGCTACCGCCTGATAAATGAGTCATTTCTATAGCGTGACGTCTTATTAACCAAGCCAATTGCTCACTGTTCATTTCCATTTTCCTCTCTTAAAAAGCTTTTATCGGGAAATCTTTTCCTGCGCATATTCATCAACAATTTTTTGGATATCATCAGGAAGTTTCTGAGAACGTGTAATCACCTTATAAACAGTCCATAAAATACATTTTATATCGGAGAAAAATCCGTTATTGTATCTGTAATAAAGCTGAAGTTTTAGTTTAAGAGGTCTTACCTCCCTAAGATAAAATTCATCGGGATCCTTTGCCTGGGTAAATCCCTTGAACTGTTCAAAGTTCGTCATAGAAGCCCAATCGGTTATACCCGGCTTCAAATCAAGAATGGCTTTTTCCTCTTCTGTGTACATATCTGTGTAATATTTTAATTCCGGCCTTGGTCCTACAAAAGACATATCGCCCTTTAAAACATTGATTAACTGAGGCAATTCATCAAGTTTCGTTTTTCTTAAAATATGCCCCATTCGGGTAATTCTATCGTCTTTATCGCCAACATTCCATTTACCTTTACCCTCACAATCAGGAATCATGCTTCTGAATTTGAAAATTTTAAATTCCTCACCGTTAAGACCCACTCTTTTTCCGCGGAAGAAAACGCCACCCTTGGAATCAAGGCATATAAGAATGGCAAGAATTAAAAAAACAGGCGACAGTAATATCAAGCCGAAAAGGCTACAAACAAAATCAAACAAACGTTTCATAAAATTTCTCCTTTTCCGTAAGGTTCGTATGCCTTACATATTGGCACCATCAACAGGAATGTTTGTTGCGGGCATAAACGAAGATTTATTGCTTGCCATAAACAATACTGCGTTGGCAATTTCCTCGGGCGTTCCAAAACGATCAGCCGCCTGATGATGGCTGAGGAAATCCTTAACCCTCGGATGCCCCTCTTTAATAAAATTATCCCAATAACTGCCTTCAAATGCAACTGCGCCCGGCATAACAGAACACATCAAAACCCCTGTAGGCGCAAGCTGACGACCAACGGTTGTAACATAGGCATTTAAAAAAGCCTTAGCAGATGCATATAAAGGATTCCCTCTTAGCATAACTGCGGAAATTGAAGAAATATGAATTACTCTTCCTGAACCTCTTTCCACCATCGGAGGAATCAATATGCTGTTCATATCAATTGATGCAACCGCATTGAATTTAAGGGCATAATTCCAATCCTCTGCACCACCGAGATGGTTTCGGCTTATTAAAGAACCGCCGACATTATGAACTACAACATCAAATTTGCCGTATTCACTAAGCAAATATTCCGCAAACTCCTTTGTGTCGCATTCCATTATATCCTTAACCTCATAATCAAAGGATACCGCTCCCGCCTCCAGAGCCTCAAGCTTTAATTGCTTCAACAATTCTTCTGAGCGGGCAACTGCAACAATTCTGCATTTTTCGGAAGCAAAGCCCATTGCTATACCCTTTCCTATACCTTTGCTTGCACCAACTACAAGCACCAGCTTGTCCTTTAATCCTAAATCCATAGCTTTTCCTCCATTTCAAGAATCGAAATACCGTTTTCAGATGTGCAGACATTATTCGCCATATTATTGTATACTGTTTCATTATAAAACAATCACTGCATAGTGTCAACTAATTACAGATAAATAATTGTATTTAAACCCACCATATACCCATAATTGAGAGCCAAATTTTAACCTCATTTTGTTTTCTTCTGTTTATTGACACAAATATAAAATCGCCATATAATATCGAACGATAGAGAAACCAGAATCGACATTCAGATTTGGGGGATTCAAACTTGGAAAACATTGCGAAAAATGGGACCCGACTAGGATTCGTTTCATGGTTACAATTTTTAGGTGTTCTTTTTGTTATTCGCTTAGTTGTCCGCGACTTATTGCACTTCCAACCTGTTCTTTGTATGATTTTAATGTTTGCAGGTGGGCTCGTTATCTCCTGTTTAATAGTCCTCATTGTCAGAAAAATCAATTTACCCTTTTTCAAAACTATTTTCAAATTTGTTTTAGGAATGTAATTCCTTGCAAAAAAGCATCGGAGCTTTTCGCTCCGATGCTTATTTAAAACAGAATTTTTCTTAAATTTTCTCCCAGAATTCCTCGTTTGGCTTCCTCGGTTATGGGGAGATTTTTTATTCTTTCGATTGATGCTTTAATCATTTTTGCGTCCTTATAAGGAGTGTCAAGTCCGAAAATGCTTCTATAGGGTCCTGTTTGGTGAATAAGATCGCAAAGCTCTTCATCCGTTATAGACCATGCACCTCTGCGAGAGTTTCCGAATTCATCGGTTTCCATGGCAATGCTTGTCCAGCCTGCGAAAACTCTGTCTGTTTCTCCTCGGGAATTATTATTCATAACGAGAAGCGCCTCTTTAAAGAAGCTGTAGCCTCCCATATGCTCCATGCTGAACCTGAGCTCAGGGAAATTGAAGGCAACCTCATCAAACAAAAGCATCTGATAATCGGCAATTCTATGCCAATGAAGCCCTGTGTGAAAGGATAAAAACAAGCCTTGCTTTTCGGCTTCCTCATAAACAGCAAAAAGCTCCTTGCCTGCAACGTTTACCTCTTGCGCGGCAGGGTGAATTTTTATGCCCGGAAGACCTAAGCCCTTGATTTCCTTAACCTGCTCTTTAAGATTGGTTTTATCAAAATCAATTGTTCCGAAGCCCACAAAACGAGGATTATTTTTTATTTCATCGGCTACCCACCGGCAAGGATTCTGCCCCGTTGTATGAGCATACATATCCATCTGATGCCAAAAGGGAGAAAAGCAAACCGCTTTTTCAATTTCACATTCATCCATCAACGCTGTAAGGCAATCTATATCTCCGTTGGGCTTTGTGTTTTTTGGAAAAAGATGAGCGTGATTTGCAAAAATTTTATACTCAGACATTGTAGTCACCGTCTTCATCCCAGTTTATATTAAGCTCCTCCTCAGGAAGCTCTCCGTAATAATCCCAAAGCATTTCTTCCTGGGAAGCTGTTAAAGGCTCTGCGGGAACCTCGTTTATTACTTCAAATTTATTTATCTTACTCCAAAGCGAAGGAGTTATACGGATTGTATAACCGCAACCGGAGGGGCAAAGCCATTCTGTCATAGGAAGCTCCGGCACTCCAAACGCAGAAAGAATGCTCATTATTACACCACCATGGGTAATTATCGCAGCATTTTGGGTACCTGTTTTCATCATACCTTCAACAGTTTTTACAAAGCAATCACAAACTCGCGTTGCAAATTCAGAATTGCTTTCGCCGTTTAAAGGTCTTGCGTCCTCGCCACCTGAAAGCCACCGGGCAAACTCTTCATATTTTTCGAGTTCCCCTGCGGTGTGCCCTTCAAATTCACCAAAATCGCACTCTTCAAAGCCTCTCATCTCAATCGGAGTTTTATCCGGATAAAGAATTGCGGCAGTTTGAATGCATCTTTTAAGAGAGCTTGAAAAAACAACATCTGCATGAGGATAATCATAATCCTTCCTCATTTGATGAAGCTGGTCAACACCCTCCTTGCAGAGCTCCTCATCTGTCTGACCTATGTATCTACCTTCTATTGCCCCTTGGGTAAGAGCATGTCTTATTAGATGAATTGTGTAAGTTTTCATTGCATTCTCCTGTGATATAGTGTATTATGTTATACAGAAAGTATAATTTCGAGGTGTTTTTTATGTTTGAACAATTTAATGAAAGGCTTGTTGAGCTGCGCACAGAAAAAGGAATAAGCCAAAAAGAAGCCGCCGCCGATTTAGGCGTTTCGCAGGCGCTCCTTTCTCATTACGAAAAGGGAATCCGAGAATATAGCCTGGCTTTTTTATGCCGTGCGGCAGAGTATTATGACGTTACTACCGATTACATATTAGGCAGAACCCAAAGCAGAAAAGGTCTTAATTCTGCGGAGCTTGAAGACAGAGAAGAGGATTCTATTTTCAACACTCGCTCAATTTACCGCGCAGCAATTATGACCCACGAAAGAATGAACGCAGGCTCCGCCCAAGCAGGCGAATATGCCGATACCCTTTATGCAATAACTATTTACAGAACTCTTTCCGCAGCTGCTCAAATGGGATATATTCCCAAGCGCTGGTTTTCGCTTTCACCTAAGCAGGCTCAGGCTTTTGCCCTTTCCGTTGCGGAAATGCACCTTGATGATTTCCCTGAAAAAAATGTTAATGCAAGACGCTACGGCGGCCCCGAACCCAAAAGTATCGAGGCCGTCATAAAAGGAGTTGAGGGTATTATTCGCAAAACAGCAAGCAGTATAAAGCCGCCTGAATCAACCCTTTAACACTTCTTTGTACATTCTGATGTATTCGTTGGCGGATTTGCCCCAGCTATTGTCACTTTCCATTGCGCGTTTAACAAGAATTGCCCAACCTTTTTTATCGGCATAGCCTTCTACCGCGCGCCTTATGGAATGAAGCATATCGTGAGCATTGTAGCTTGAAAATACAAAGCCGTTACCCTCACCATCACCGCTATCTCTTACAGAATCGCGCAAGCCTCCTGTTTCGCGAACAATGGGAATTGAGCCGTATCTGAGAGCAACCATCTGAGAAAGACCGCAAGGCTCACTCTTAGACGGCATAAGGAACATATCGCTACCTGCGTAGATTTTTCTTGCAAGGTCAGGAATAAAGCCCAAACAAAGACCAACTTTATCAGGGTATCTTTCTGCAAGGCCACGGAAAAATTCTTCATACTGATATTCTCCCGAACCTAAAACAACAAGCTGAATATCAGTTGTTGCAAGAAGCTCATCAAGCACCGCTTTGCAAAGATCCAATCCCTTGTGGGAAACAAGCCTTGTAACCATACCCATAACAGGTGTATCTTTTTTCTCCGGAAGCCCCAAAAGCTTCTGGAGTTCTCTTTTGTTAATGGCTTTGCCGCGCATATTTTCCGAATTATAATTCTTGAAAATATCCTTATCAGTATCGGGGTCATAATTGACAACATCTATGCCGTTAAGAATACCTCTTAATTTGTAGCTGCGTTCCCTGAGGATTGTATCAAGACCGTGGGAATACCAAGGGTCAAGAATTTCCTTAGCATATGAGGGGCTGACTGTGCTCACAGCATTTGCACATTCAATACCGCCCTTCATAAGGTTAACATTTCCGTCATATTCAATAAGGCATCTGTGAGCGTGGTCAATGCCTACAACATTATCAATAAGCTCTTCACCGTAAACGCCCTGATACTGTATGTTGTGGATGGTAAGAATTGTTTTTATGTTTTCATAACCCGGCTGATTAGCATATATTGTGCTATAGTAAACAGGAGTTAACGCTGTTTGCCAATCATTACAATGAATAATATCGGGTTTAAAACCTATATGCGGAATAATTTCAAGTATCGCTCTTGAAAAGAAAGCAAATCTTTCAGCATCGTCATAAAAACCATAGAGAGAATCTCTCTTAAAATAATATTGATTATCAATGAGATAATAAATAACTCCGCCTGCTCTTGCTTCAAAAATACCGCAATATTGCCTTCTCCAAGCAACAGGAACAGATATGTTTGTTATAAATTTCATTGTATCCTTAAGCTCTTGCTTAATGCCATCATAAAGAGGCATAACAACTCTGCAGCCTATAAGCCTTTTCCTTAATGCCTGAGGGAGTGAGCCTGCAACATCAGCAAGTCCGCCGCTTGCAATAAAGGGAAGCGCTTCGCTGGAAGCATATAAAACTTTCATATTTTATCCTCCGTGATTTACATAAAATCGCTTTCAATAATGTTCATAAACTGTGATATACCGTCTGCCAAGCCCGAGACAAAAAAGATAATTATCAAAAGCAGAAGCATAACAAAGGGCACTCCTAATTCAACAATCGTCTTAATCATCTGCTTTCGCTTCAAGGCTCTTATTTCTGTTTCCAGAACGGCAATTCTTTTTGTGAGCTCTTCTATGGTGCCTTGGTCCTCGCTAAAGTGATTTTTTACCGGCTTTTGAACCGTTGAAGAAACCGACTTTTCCGGAACAACTGCAGAAATATCAGCTTCCTCTTCTTTTGTAATATAATTATCTTTTAAATTTTTTAAATAAGCAGAAATGTTTTCATTTCGCTCATTGACTTCTTTAGCACAGACGGCTCCGAGCCACCTTAACTGAGCTTCGGTAGGAGCAATTTCACCCTCCAGACTCTTTAATTGACGATGGCAAAAGGAACAAACCTTTTCTTCTTTTTCACCAATAACCTTCTCAACAAAGTCAAGCTCTTCGGTTTTGCAACCGCAAACGGGGCAATTGCCCATACCTAACACCTCACAATCATCAGATAACTATTTTCTTACCTACATAAACAGGGTAGCTCTTGTCACCGCTAAGATTCTTCTTGGGGGTGATAACTGTATTTTTATCTAAAATAACACAATTAAGCTTTGAATCCTCGCCTACAAACGCATCCTGCATAAGAATTGAATTCTCAACAACTGCACCTTTTGCAACTCTTACACCGCGGAAAATAATACAGTTTTTAACTGTGCCTTCAATTTGGCATCCGTCTGCAACAAGCGAGTTATGGCAAACTGAATTTATACCGTAAACAACGGGCATATCGTTTCGCACCTTTGTTAAAACAGGGCGGTCCTTTGCAAAAAGGTCATTTCTGCAATCCTTGTCAAGCAATGCCATATTAGCCTCGTAATAAGTTTCAAGGCTATCTATCGTGCAGCTCCAGCCTTCTGCCTTATAGCCGTAAATATTAAGGTGGGAAACATTTTTCTGGATAATGTCTTTCTCAAAGTTTGTATAGTTATAGCTTTGAGCATCACCTATAAGCCTTTCAAGAAGAGCTTTTCTTATAAGGATTGTGTTAACCGCATAGTTAACATCGCTTTCGGTTTTAACATCAATTCCTACGCCTGTAACCTTTTCATCGTTATCAAGGCTTAACGCCATCATTCTTTCAAGCTTAGGAAGCTTGCCGTTAGCGTAAGTGATGGTAATATCTGCATTTTTCTGAGAATGAAAATCGAAAAGCTTAGATAAATCCATATTGCAAACAAAATTTGCATCCATAAGAAGAACATATTCCTGCTTTGAGCCTGAAATAAAATCCATTATTCTGCTTAGTGTATCAATTCTGTCATCCCCTGCGTGCTCTGCAGCTGTAGCAGTAAAGGGCGGAAGAAGGTAAAGACCATCTACCTTTCTTGAAAGGTCCCAGGGTCTGCCGCTTCCAACATGGTCCATAAGAGAATGGAAGTTGCTGTTAGCGATTACACCAACCTTTGCAACACCGCAATTAACAAGGTTAGAAAGAGCAAAGTCTATAAGGCGATATCTGCTACCAAAGGGAACGGAGCCCATTGTGCGCCTTGCAGTAAGCGAACCAAGTGAAGAATCATAAGAGTTGGAATAAATTATTCCTAAAACATTTTTCGGCATCATACTGTTTCGCCCTCCTTAACATCTTCTGAAATCATAGATTGCGCCTTTACAACGGCATTTTTACCTACTGTTACTCCTGCGCCTATAACGCTTACACCCCAGTTTTCAAGGTTAGCGCATTTTTCAGGGTTTTCGCCAACAACTGCACCCTCTTCAATGACTGCACCCTCAGCTACCATTGCATATTGAACAACGGCACCTTTTTTAATTACTGCTCCGGGCATAATAATTGAATAATCAACAAATGCACCCTCTTCAACGGTAACATCCGAGAAAAGAACGGAATAATCAATTTTACCTTCTATTTCGCAGCCCTCTGCAGCAATAGAATTTTCAATAACTGCCTTGTCAGAAATATACTGAGGAGCGGTAACTCCGCCTCTGCCGTAAATTTTCCAGGATGGGTCGCTTAAATCAATGTTTGCCTTAGGATTAAGAAGGTCAAGGTTTGCTTCCCAAAGGGAATCAATTGTTCCTACATCCTTCCAATAACCCTCAAAGCCATAGGCAAAAAGCCTTTCTCCTGCTTCGTGCATTGCAGGAATAACATTTTTACCGAAATCGTTTGAGGATTCGGGGTTGTTTTCATCATCAATAAGATATTTGCGGAGCTTTTCCCAAGTAAACATATAAACACCCATTGAAGCCTTGTTGCTCTTTGGGTTTTTGGGCTTTTCCTCAAAAGCAGTAATTCTTCCGTCATCATCTACAAACATAAGACCGAAACGGGAAGCCTCTTCCCACGGAACCTCAAGCATTGCGATAGTGCAAGCGGCATCCTTTTCCTTATGGAACTGAAGCATTTTCGCATAATCCATTTTATAAATATGGTCACCTGAAAGCACTGCAACATATTCGGGATTATAACGGTCTATAAACTGAATATTCTGATAAATTGCATTGGCAGTACCCTTATACCACTCTGTTCCCTCAATCTGCTGGTAGGGAGAAAGTATATGAACACCTCCGTTAACTCTGTCCAAATCCCAAGGACCACCGTTACCGATATAATCATTAAGCTCAAGGGGTTGATACTGCGTTAAAACACCAACTGTATAAATACCTGAATTCACACAGTT
>JAZUOA010000081.1:0-27229 GCA_045604445.1 Acutalibacteraceae bacterium | reverse complement strand
TAGGGGAGCAGAGAGAGCCGAAGCAGTTTGCGGGGCTTTCAACTGCGCAACAGAAAGCGGTGTAAAGGGAATAAATAATGAACATCCATACAATTGCTACAGTTTGGTTATTGGTATTCGGTGCAACGAATACCAGCATTGAAATAAGAGCAAGCGGTATAACTCCAAAACCAATCCAAGGCTTAACTTTACCTAATTTTGTGCGAGTGTTGTCAACAAGGTAGCCGATAACCAACTCGCAAACTGCACCAACGATACCCGCTACAAGGAAAACAACAGAAAGAGCATTTGCCATTGTATCGGGGTCGAAGCCTTTGCCTTTGAAAGCAAAATCTGCAAAAAATGTTGCAGTATAATCGGGCATCCAACCGGTGAGGAGAGCCACACCGAAAAGTCCGATACCGAAAGTAGCAATTTCTGACTTTTTCATATATTTTTGATTAGTTTTATCAGACATGAAAAGCCTCCTTTTCATAATAATACGCAAATTATATCATTTATCCACCTTTTTTACAACAATTTTCTTTCTTTTGAAATATAACGTTTTACAAATTGTTGCTTATGTGATATATTGTAAATCAGGAGTTGATTATATGAAGATTATGATAGCATCTGATATACATGGATCTTTAAAATATTGCAAGGAGCTTGTTGAAAGGTATAAAAAGGAGAATTGCGAAAAGCTTGTTTTGTTGGGAGATATTCTTTACCACGGGCCAAGAAATGATTTGCCTGAAGAATATAACCCCAAGGGCGTTATTGCTCTTTTAAACGATATGGATGAGGAAATTCTCTGCGTAAGAGGAAATTGCGAGGCAGAGGTTGATGAAATGGTGCTTTCTTTTCCTGTGCTTGCGGAATATGCTTTCTTTTATCACAAAGGAAGAATGTTTTTCCTTACCCATGGTCATAAAATAAACCCTCAGAATCTACCCAAAATCAAAAAGGGGGATATTCTCTTTAATGGTCATACCCACGTAAGCAAAATTGAAGAATTAGAGGGTGGCTATGTTTATGCAAACCCCGGCTCAGTTTCTATTCCTAAAGAGAATACACCGAGAGGGTATATGATAGTGGACGATAATGCTATTATTCATAAGACCTTGCAGGGTGAAAAGGTTCAGGAATATATTTTGTAATGCGGAATGAGTTTCGTGAAATATAAAAAATCAAGGATGAATGCAAAAATGAGAAGAGATAAAATAAATTATTATTTGGATATAGCTGAAACGGTTTCACAGAGATGCACTTGTTTGAGAAGACATTATGGAGCGGTAATTGTTAAGGATGATGAAATAATTTCAACAGGTTATGTAGGTGCACCAAGAGGCAGACAAAACTGTACCGATTTAGGAGTTTGCATAAGAGAAAAGCTGAATATTGCAAGAGGTGAAAGATATGAACTTTGTAGAAGTGTTCATGCAGAGGCTAATGCGATTATCAGCGCATCAAGAAAAAATATGATAGGCAGTACACTTTTTCTTGTTGGAACAGATGTAAAAACAGGTGAGTATGTAAAAGATGCTTGCTGTTGTTCGATGTGCAAAAGAATGGTAATAAATGCAGGAATTGAAAATGTTATAATCCGTGACGATAAAGATACATACAGAAATATAAAAGTTTCCGAATGGATTGAAAATGATGAATCTGTTGAAGGTGTATTCGGTTATTAATTCTAAAAGTTATCCCCATTGGTAGTTTTTTCTATCAATGGGGATTTGTTGTTTTTGTTATTTTTTATAATTCAATCTTTTTACATTCATAACCAAGTAATTCGTTACTTCTTTTATCAGGTTGGTGACCGCCTACATAAAGAGTGATTTTTCCGTTGGGAGTTACTCTTTCGCCGTTTTCAAGAACTGCCTTGAGCCAATATGTGTCAATATCAATTGTTACATTTTTGGTTTCACCTGCTTCAAGATTTGTGGATTTAATACCGCAAAGCTGGAAGTTGGGAGTATAGGTTCTTGAGTCAGAATACTGTGCGTAAATCTGAGTTTTTTCAATACCCGCTCTGTTACCGATGTTTTTAACGTTTACGCTGATTTTTATGTTATCCTCAGTTTTTTCGAGGATTTTTGTTTCTGAATATTCAAATTCAGTATAAGAAAGTCCATAACCGAAGGGGTAAAGTGCATCGCCCTCAATAAAACGATAGGTCTTACCCTGCATATTGTAATCTGTGAAATCAGGAAGAGGATGCTCACCGTTATAGATTGTAACGGGAAGCTTGCCGCAGGGATTATTTTCTCCTGAAATTGTTTTTGCAATTGCAAGACCACCTTGAGAACCGGGGTACCAAGCATGGATAATTGCTTTAGCATGGTTTCTTACCTTTTCACCAAGGTCAACTGAGCTACCGCACAAAATTACAACTATAACATTATCGCAAACATCGCAAACCATTTCTGCAAGCTTTTGCTGAGTTTTGGGGAGATAGATGTTTTTCTTATCACCGCAGGCGGTATAGTCATTATCGTAGCCTGTATCTTCGCCCTCGATAGAGCAGTCAAGACCGAGCGCAAGAACAGTAATATCTGCTTCTGCGGCAGCGGCTGCACCATCGCTGAGCATATTTCCGAATCCGCCCCACTCATTGATTTTTTCGTGGCAGTAGTTACAGCCTCTTTCAACGGAAATGTCTGCATCTGCGAATATCCTTCTTATACCATCAGCAACAGTGATGTATTCAGAAGCATAGGCGTTGTAGTTGCCCTCAAGAGCAGTAACCGAGAGAGCGTTAGGACCGATTACTGCAATTTTTTTATTGGTATCTTTATTAAGGGGTAAATAGTTATCGTTTTTAAGAAGAGTTACGCAATTCTGTGCGGCTCTGAGGTTAAGGGCTTTGTGCTCTTTACAGTCAAGCTTAGAATAAGGAATATCAGAATAAGGTCTTATCTCTTCAAATTCGCCTAAAAGGAAACGAATCATATAAAGTCTTTCAGCAGCTTCGGTGATTTCTTCTTCTGTAATAAGGTCTTCTTCGTAAGCATCAACAAGAGCCTCATAGGTCTGACCGCAGTTAAGGTCGCAGGAGCTTTTTAGAGCAACCGCTGCCGCTTCTGCTCTTGTTTCAACGAATTTATGGAATTCATAAATATCCTGCAATGCACCGCAGTCGGAAACAAAGTAACCATCAAAACCCCAATTTTTACGAAGAACCTCACCTATAAGGTAAGAATGTGCGCAACAGGGTTCACCGTTGGTGCGGTTGTATGCACCCATAACGCCCGCTACTCCTGCCTTTACTGTTTTTTCAAATGCCGGAAGATATGTTTCATACATATCATGAGGAGTTGCCACAGCATCAAAACCATGGCGGTCTTTTTCGGGACCTGAGTGAACTGCAAAGTGCTTTGAGCAAGCCGCACCTTTTAAGAATTCGCCGTCACCCTGAATACCCTTGATAAAGGCGGTGCCGAGAGTTGCAGTAAGATAAGGGTCTTCACCAAAGGTTTCCTGGCCGCGTCCCCAACGGGGGTCGCGGAAAATGTTGATGTTGGGTGCCCAATAGGTGATACCTTTGAAAATATCATGGTCATTATATTCAACGTGCTTATTATATTTAATCCTTCCCTCTGTTGAAATAACGTCGGCAATTTCGTTTATAAGGTCACCATCAAAGGTTGCCGCCATAGCAATGGTATGAGGGAAAACCGTTGCAGTTCCGCTTCTCGCAACGCCGTGGGCGCCTTCATTCCACCAGTTATACGCTTTTATTCCAAGCCTTTCGATAGCAGGCGAGGTATAGAGAAGCTGAGTCATTTTTTCCTCAACTGTCATTTTTGCAACAAGTTCTTTTGCCTTTTTCAAGGCTTCTGCTTTTGTCATAAGAATTCTCCTTTTTCCTAGCAAAACAATATATTCCAAATATAAACTAAAAATCTGAAGTAGTCAATAAATAAAAAAAAAACAACAAGCCACCCGATTGGGTGGCTTGTTGTTTTAGGTTTTATGAAACAATATTTATATTAAACCTCAAAGGCCTTTTCTGCGATAAAAATGGGAGAAAAAGCAGTTTGAGGATAATAACGGGAGAAAAGAGATTATTGCATCTCTTTAAGAATGCCGTTAAGCTGAATAATCTTAACAAGCTTCTTAAAGGTGAAGCCCTTTTCCTTTTCGATTTCTGTGATAAGTGTGTTTCTGATTTCGCTATAGTTAATCATTGTATCGGACTCCTTTCCTTCAATTACACTCATATTATATTCATTTTTATTGAAAAGTCAAGTTATTTTGCACAAACAGGATATGTGTATATTGTGCAATATGCACAATAGAGATTCCGGGTATTGTATAAATCAGTTTTATAAAAGCTTTTGAGAATGTTTAAAACTTTTGTTGAATATGCACAATGACGGTTTTGTTTTTTAACGCATTATGACGAAATAGTTTGATAATTGTAAACTCAGTCAAAAAAAGTTTGTGAAAGTTTTTTTGGAAAAATGCTTGTTAATCAAAGCAAGCCAAAAATATTGGGACTTTGGCGGTTCTTAAACCTTTCAAAGTCCCGGATTTATATTGTTTTATGCGGTATGCGATTTTTTACATCTTTTTTTCTTCGTGGTATTCTTTTTCTGTGTTAACATTCCATATTGCAGATTTATCCGTTCTGTTTTCCTTTATGCATTTTACTGCTTCAATAGCGGTCATCATGGAATGGTCCATATTGTTATATCTGTGCATACCATTTCTGCCGATGCAATATAGGTTGTTTATTGTGTCAAGGTATTCTTTTATTTCATCAAAATTTTCGTAACTGCCAAAATAGGCGGGATATGCTTTTTTAACTTTTATTCGGGTGCTGTCTAAAACATCCTCTTTGTTGATGATACCTATTTTTTCAAGCTCGCTAATTGCATAGTCGATGAATTCTTTGTCAGTCATATTCCAGAATTCATCATTTTCATTGCAGAAATATTCAAGCCCTACCCAAACCGTATTGTCAGGGTCTTTAACCATATAAGGTGACCAGTTGTTGAATATCTGAAGTCTGCCTAATTTAACATCTCTTTCTTGAATGTAAATCCAACAATCGGGGACTATATCGCCCAATGTTTTATGGTGAGTTTTGTTTTCAAGTTGGAGTTTTTTTACCAGAAGACCAACAGTTATAAAATCTCTGTATGGTAGAGCTTCGGCGATTTTTCTTACATTTTCGGGCGGGGTGTTTCCCATTCCGCAGATTAAATCTTTAACAGGCATTGTGGATATATAATAGTCCGCTTTAACCTGAATAGCTCCGTCAGGGGTTTCTGCTGAAATGTGGCTTATGCTACCATTTTTTACGGATATTTTTTTTACGCAAGAGTTTTTAATGATTTTTCCGCCTTCAGCCTCTATTTTGTCTGCTAAGGCTTCCCAAAGCTGACCGGGACCTTTTTTGGGATAATAAAATTGTTCAATTAGAGATGTTTCCACCTTATCGCCTTTTTTAAAGGGTTTAGTTAAAACATTCAAAACAGCTTTTCTTAACGAAAGCCCTTTTACTCTTTGAGCACCCCAGTCAGCAGAAATATTTGATGGATTAACTCCCCAGAGCTTTTCGGTGTAATCTTCAAAAAACATTTCGTAAAGAGGCTTGCCGAATCTGTTTATATAAAAGTTTTCTAAAGAAACCTCTTCTTTTTTTGAAATGCAGGAATGAATGTAGCCAAAACCTGCTTTCAAAGTTCTTACAAACCCCATATTTATAAAGGTTTCGGGTTTTAACGAGATCGGATAATCAAAAAATTTTCTTAAATAATAAATTCTTGAAACACGATTTCTTAAAAGTAAAACTTTTTCTTCTTTTTCGGGATCAGGACCATAAAGAGATAAATTTTTTTGAGTGCCTGTTTTTATGTCGTCGTAGGAGGGTTCGCCCTGTAAAGGCATAAGCTCCTGCCAAATATTATTTATTTCATCAATTTTCGAAAAAAATCTATGCCCGCCTATATCCATTCGGTTACCATTATATTCTGCGGTGCGGGATATTCCTCCGATAAAATTGCTTTCTTCAAAAATAATAGGAGTAATATCAGTTTCCTTCAGTAATTTATAGGCTGCTGTAAGCCCTGCAGGGCCTGCACCGATTATAATTGCGGTTTTATTGCTTTCTATAGTGCTCAACTCCTTTATAACATATTCGTGTCATAACAAATCTCTGTTCCAAAGACCATTTGTTTTTTTGCCGTTGATTGTTGTTCCTTTTTTATATGAATTAAATATGCTTTCGCAATCTTTCTTTGTTTCCGTTGTAAAATAAAGAGTGCAGAAATCAAAATGATTAAGCTTTTTATCACCCAAATAAAGCGGAATGCTGTTGTGAAGAACAGTGAATTCTTTGTTTCGGCAAAGTAGGGGAAATTCTATTCCTAAGCGATCCGTTAAAACTGATTTTCCGTTGCAATCACTGCAACCTTTTTCGCTTTTTTGAGGACAAGCCCTCATAAGCATTAAAGGAAGATAACCATAAACATAAATTCCTTTTTTAGTATCAGTGTGAAGAGCTTCGGTAGCTTTTTCCGTTAATTCAAAAGAGAGGGTTATATCTTCGCAAAATTCCTTGTAAAATTCCGCAGAATGCGAATTGGTTATGTTAAGAGCGTGGGAGCCATGAATTTTGAACCCGGCATTTTTTAAAAGTTCAATGCCGCCTATGTTTCCTGTGTAGCCGTGAGATATTCCCATAGCCTTTATTTCTTTAAGCTTTTCTTTAATAACCGATTCATTTTCGGGATAAATCAGTTCGGGTAATTCTGCAACAATTTTTACAGGTAAATTACATACATAATCCTTGTTTTTAAGTATTTCATCGATAGGTATAATCACCAAATCGCACTCTTCAAAAAGAGGTGTGTATTGCGATATACTTTGCAAACGCACTCGGATTAAAGGCGTTTGGTAAGAGTTAGTAACATTTTTAAATTCAGGTTCAATGCTGTTAATTATGCGTTTTTTATTACAAATTTTTTTGCAAAGCTCATCCGCTGCATTTCTTCTGACAGCATTTATAGCTGAAGCAGGTAATGTAAGCAAATCATCATTTTTAAAGTGGAGTATTTCAAGAGTAAAGGGCGTGTCACCCAGCTTTGAAAGATTTCTGAAAGCTATTTCTTCAGAAAGGGGAGCTGTTCGGGGTTCCTGGGGGATTTCTCCTAAAACGCTTACGGTTTCTCCGCAACAATTAAAGGTTAAAACGCAAGGTTTATCCTTTTTCAAAGTGAACGTTGCTGAAATTTTTTGAGGTCTTATGTCATTTTTATAAAGCTCCGATAACTCCTTTAAAACTGCGGGAGCTGAAGTGACATCTTCTTTACTGCGATAGCCAAACATAGAAACATTGCGGATGGCTTTCAGGTAGCCGTCAGTAAATCCGCTACGGGAAAAAACACTTCTTAAGGTTTCTTTATCATAATTATTGCCGTTTAATGCGCTTTTTAAACTGCTTACCGATGCGGCAACATATTCCGGGCGTTTCATTCTGCCCTCTATTTTAAAGGAATCAACGCCGATTTCACAAAGAGCGGTTATGCTTTCAAGGTAAGACATATCTTTAAGCGAAAGTGCATATTCGCGATTATGCCGGTTTTTCCAGTTAAGGCGGCACCCTTGTGCACAAAGCCCCCTGTTACCGCTTCGTTCTCCAAGCATTGCGGAAAGGTAGCAGTTTCCTGAAGCGCTCATGCAATGCGCACCGTGAACAAACACTTCAAGCTCCGCTTTAACATTTTCTCTGATTTCCTTAATTTCTTCCAAAGAAAGCTCGCGAGCTAAAACAATTCTTGAAAAACCAAGTTTTTCCAAGAATAAAGCACCGCTTATATTATGCACAGCCATTTGAGTTGAGGCATGCAAAGGCATTTCAGGGCAGATTTCTTTAACTGCTTTAACAGTTGCAAAATCCTGAACTATAACAGCATCTGCACCGCTTTTGGCGATCTCTTTAATAGCTTTATAAAGGTGAGGTAATTCTTTGTCGAAGATGAGCGTGTTGAGAGCAACAAAAACCTTAACATTTCTGAGATGGCAATAGCTTACTGCTTCTTTTAAAGCAATAAAATCGAAGTTTTCTGCGTTGCGCCTTGCATTGAAATTGCCTGCACCTAAATAAATTGCATTTGCTCCGCATCTTACCGCGGCGTATAGCTGTTCTTTTGCCCCTGCCGGAGCCAGAATTTCAAAGTTTTTCATATATTTGTGATTATCTCTTGTTTTTTTGTTCTTATTCTCAAAATATCGCCTTTTTTTACATCTGCATCGCAATCAAGCGTCAGAATTTCTTGCGGATGGCATGCGCTTTCGCATTCTTCACCTTTTTCATTAACTATTTTAGTTGCGGTGAATTTCATTCCGAAGGAATCAGGCGAAAGCACTTCAACTGTATCACCTAATTTAAAGTAATTTCGCTGTTGAATTAAAAGCTTTCCGTTTTTGCAATCCTCCAGAGCAACTCCTGCAAATGTGCAATCCCAATGATAAAGCCCATCATTCTTATGGTTGTGAACAAGCTCTCCGAAATAAAAACCGCTGTTATAGGGGCGGTGGCTTATAGCATTGAGTTCGTCTTCTAAAAGCTCCATCGGCGCTGTTTTGTCAATTGCTCTGCGATAAGCATTAACAACATGCGAAACGTAGTATTCTGTTTTCATTCTGCCCTCTATTTTATATGAATCTATACCTGCGGCTTCAAGCTTATCCAAGAAGCTGATAGCTTTCATATCGTGAGACGAAAGAAGTGCGGAATGGTCAGGATATTCCTCTAGTTTCATATATTCATTAGGTCGGTTTCTCTCAACAAGGTAATATTCCCATCTGCAGGGTTGAGTGCACTCGCCGCGATTACCGCTTCTGCCGTTCATATATGATGATATAAGGCATCTGCCGGAATACGCCATGCACATTGCACCGTGAACGAAGGCCTCTAATTCAAGCTCATTTGGTATCTTTGAATGCATTTCAGCAATTTCATCAATAGACATTTCGCGAGCAATAACTATTCTTGAAGCACCCATTTCGTAGTAAGCAAGAGCAGATGCGTAATTACAGCAGTTTGCTTGGGTGCTGATGTGCACCTCTAAGCGAGGTTCAGCCTGTTTTATTGTTCTTACAGCGCCTAAATCCGAAACGATAACAGCATCAACGCCTAAAGAATAAAGGGTTCTCGCATAATCCTTCAAGGGCTCTATTTCATAGTTTTTAGTAAAGCTGTTAACAGTAACATAAAGCTTTTTTCCCTGAGAATGCAATAGCTTTGCGGCAGAATCGATATCCTCCTCTGAAAAGGCGGATTTTTCTGCTCGAAGTTGCAAAAGGGGACCCCCTATATAGACGGCATCTGCACCGAAACGGGCTGCTGCTTTAAGGCAATTCATATCCCCTGCGGGAGCGAGTAATTCGGGTTTTTTCATTAGTTTACACCTCAATAATTGCTATCTTTATATAATACACCAAAACTTACTAAAAAACAAGGCGTAAAACATTATATATATGCTTGATTTTTATAAATATACTATGCTATAATAAACTGATTAAATTTTTGAATAAAACAGGGAGATGTTTTAAATGAAGTACGATGTTGCTGTCATCGGTGCCGGTGTTGTTGGCTCGCTTATTACAAGAGAGCTTTCTAAATACAACATTAAGATTGCGCTTTTGGAAAGGTGCAATGACTGTGCAATGGGTGCTACAAAAGCAAACAGTGCCATTGTTCACGCGGGGTTTGATGCAGTTCCGGGAACATTGAAGGCAAAGCTTAATGTTCGCGGTGTTGAGCTTATGAAAAAAGCTTGTAGGGAATTAAATGTTCCGTTAAAAAATAACGAGGCTCTTGTTGTAGCTTTTTCCGAGGATGAACTTCCTCATCTTGAAGAGCTTCTTGAAAGAGGCGTTAAAAACGGAGTTCCCGGGCTTCGCATAGTCGGTAAAGAGGAGCTTAATGAGCTTGAACCCAACATTGGTGAGACTGCAATCGGTGCTCTTGTTGCTCCCACCTCCTCTATAGTTTGCCCTTATGAGCTTACTATTGCAGGCGTTGAAAATGCAGTAACAAACGGAGCAGAATTCCTCAGAAATTGTGAGGTTAAGGCTATTTCTAAGGATGGTGAGGATTTTGTTCTTTCAACATCCTTAGGGGATATTACCGCAAGGTACGTTATAAATGCTGCAGGCGTTCATTCGGGTGAAATAGCATCGCTTATAGGTGACAATTCAATAGAAATTGTTGTTCGCCACGGCGACTATTATCTTCTTGATAAATCTCAGGGAACTCTTGTTTCAAGAACAATTTTCCAATGCCCTTCAAAAATGGGTAAGGGTGTTCTTGTTTCTCCTACAGTTGATGGAAATCTTATTGTAGGTCCATCTGCAGAGGATATTGATAATAGCGATGATGTTTCTACAACTCCTGTTGGTCTTGATAAGATTTATGTTAACGCAATAAAGAGTGTTCCCCAGGTTTCATTAAGAAACGCAATTACTTCTTTTAGCGGTAACCGCGCGCATCCTACAAGTGATGATTTTATTATAGGCTCTTCAAGCGTTGATAAAAACTTTATCAACGCTGCAGGAATTGAATCTCCCGGGTTATCATCCGCACCTGCTATTGCGGAAATGATTGATGGCATTATCAACGAGCTTTCCGGCGGATTCGAAAAGAAAGCTGATTTTAACCCTGTTCGTCCCGAGCCTGTTCGATTCAGGCATATGAGCACAGAAGAGAGAGCAAAGCTTATTGAGAAAAATAAAGCATACGGCAGAATTGTTTGCCGTTGCGAAACAATTACGGAGGGCGAAATTCTTGATGCTATTCATGCTCCTGCAGGCGCGAGAGATGTTGATGGCGTAAAGCGCAGAACAAGAGCCGGTATGGGAAGATGCCAGGGCGGTTTCTGTGGCAGTAAGGTAGTTGAAATTCTCGCAAGGGAATTAGGCGTTGAAATGAATGAGATTACTAAATTCGGCGGAGAGTCGAAGATTATGTACCATAAAACTAAGTAAGGAGGTAGGGTGCGATGTTGAATTATGATTTAGTTGTAGTAGGCCGCGCCCCTGGCGGTATGGCTGCAGCCCTTAAAGCAAAAGAAGAGGGCGTTGAAAAAATAGTTATTCTTGAAAGAGCTGAAACATTAGGCGGTATTCTTGAACAGTGTATTCATACAGGCTTCGGTCTTCATTATTTTGGCGAAGAGCTTTCCGGTCCTGAATATGCAGGCAGGTTCATTGAGCAGGTTGAAAATACCGATATCGATGTTTTCACCGATACAATGGTTCTTAATATTTCTGACACAAATGTTGTAACTGCAGTTAATAACAAAGAGGGTCTTATGCAGTTTCAGGCGATAGCAGTTGTTCTTGCGATGGGTTGCCGCGAAAGGCCAAGAGGCGCGCTTTCAATCGCAGGCTCTCGCCCTGCAGGCATTATGACTGCAGGCACAGCACAGAAATATGTTAACATAGATGGTTATATGCCGGGTAAAAAGGTTGTTATTCTCGGTTCAGGCGATATAGGTCTTATTATGGCCAGAAGAATGACGCTTGAGGGTGCTGAGGTTAAAGTTGTTTGCGAGCTTATGCCTTACTCGGGCGGTCTTACAAGAAATATTGTTCAATGCCTTGATGATTTTGGAATTCCGTTAAGGCTCAGTTGCACGGTTGTTAAAACTCATGGTAAAGACAGACTTGAGGGTGTAACAATCGCTAATGTTGATGATAAATTACAACCCATTCCCGGTACAGAGGAATATATAGAATGCGATACGCTTCTTCTTTCGGTAGGTCTTATTCCTGAAAACGAGCTTTCCAAAGATGTGGGCGTTGAGCTTGATAGAGTAACGAGCGGCCCTGTTGTTGATGAATACAGAGAAACTCTCCACCCCGGCATTTTTGCTTGCGGAAATGTTTTACAGGTTCATGACCTTGTTGACTATGTTACAGAGGAAAGCCAGATTGCAGGTAAGGGTGCCGCAGATTATATTTTTGGCAAGAAAAAGGGCGGAACATTTATAAACACCAAGGGTATCAATGGCGTTCGATATATTGTTCCTCAAAGAGTTAATATAAAAGGCGAGGAAAGCCTTAAATTATACTTCCGTGTAGGTCAGGTTTATAAGGGTGCAAAGGTTGTTGTTGAATGCGATGGCAATATTCTTTCCTCAAAGAAAAAAATTAAATTAGCTCCGGGCGAAATGGAAAATGTTACCATTACACCCGAGATGCTTAAAAATATGAACGAAAACAGCGAAATTATAGTTCGCGTTGAAGAATAAGGAGGGTACTGAAAATGAAAAAGAGTTTAATTTGCGTATCCTGCCCTTTAGGTTGCCCCATTGAAGTTGAAATTGAAAACAACGAGGTTGTTTCCGTTAATGGAAACACATGTAAGCGCGGCGATGCTTATGCAAGAACAGAAATAACAAATCCCGTAAGAAGCCTCACAACAAGCGTTAAGGTTTGCGGTGGAGTTCACCCTGTTGTTCCTGTTAAATCATCAGGCCCTATCCCTAAAGGCAAAATGTTTGAATGCATGGAGGCTATAAACTCCGCTTGCATTAAGGCACCTGTTAAAATCGGAGATGTTGTTATTGAAAATATTCTCGGCTTAGGTGTTGATATTGTTGCTACTAACTGCGACTGCGGTGAATAATCCGAAAGGTAATTGTTTTGATGAAACCCTATGAAATTGCGGCGGAGGTTAAGCCCTCCGAAAGACAACTCAATTGGCAGAAAACTGAGTTTTACGGATTTATAAATTTTGGTCTTGCAACTGTTGTTAATAGAGAATGGACTGATGGTTCGGTTAACCCCGTAAACTTTAATCCTGAAGAATTTGATGCTCAGGAATGGGTGAAATTTTTCAAGGATGCAGGTTTTAAGGGTATGGTGCTTAATGTTAAGCATCACGATGGTTTTTGCCTTTGGAGCTCTGATTACACTAATTATACAGTAGATGCGGCTACTGAATGGGATACGGACAACAGAGATATTGTTGATATGCTTTCTAAGGAGTGTGAAGCGCAAGGTCTCAAGTTTGGTATTGCTATTTCTCCTCTTGATCGTAATGCTCAAAGCTACGGAAAAGGTGAAGAATATAATATTTATTTTAAAAGCCTGCTTCGTGAGGTGCTTACAAAATATGGTGAAATGTTCTATGTTCGTTTTGATGGCGCTGCAGAGCCTGATAAAAACGGTAATATACAGGAATATGATTGGAACGGATACTACGACATTGTAAGAGAATGCCAACCGGGTGCAGTTATTGCTCTTGTTGGCCCCGATGTTCGTTGGTATGGTAATGAGTGGGGAGTTATCCGCGAAAATGAATGGAGCGTTGTTCCTGAAAGGCATAGCATCTATAAAGCCTTTGAACGCAGTAGGGATAAATCCCGTAAGGCTCGCAAAAAAGAAGAGGTTTTTGAGAGAGATTTAGGCTCCAGAAAGGCTATAAAAAAAGAAAGCGAATTTATTTGGTATCCCTGTGAGGTATCTGTTTCTATGCGCGACAGATGGTATTACCACAAGGATGATGAATATACTGCAAAAACTAAGGATAGGCTTTTTAAAATATACTATAGTTCCGTTGGTGCCAACTGCGCATTGATGTTAGGCGTTCCGCCTATGAAAAACGGTAAGTTTGCGGAAATGGATTATCAGATTCTTAAAGCATTTGGTTACGATTTAAAGAGAATGTTTAACTATAAGGTTTCTCAAATAGGTACGGTAACCGCTTCTTCTTGCCTTTCAGCTGAATATGATGCTTCTAATTTGTTGGATAACGATTCTTCAAAAACATGGCGCCCTGCCGATAATGATAAAGAGCCTGAGATTATTATCACTCTTTCTCAAAAGGATATGTTTGATAAGTTTGTTCTGATGGAGCATATTATTAACGGTCAGCATATTGAAGAATATGAGCTTTATATTGATAGCGGCAACGGTAAGTTTAAAAAGATAGGTGAGGGTGGCGTTGTAGGCTATAAGCGTATACATAAAATAACACCTGTTGAAGTAACAAGAGTTAAAATAAAAATAACCTCTTATCGCGGTAAGCTTGAAATGGAATCTGTAACGCTTTATTGATATGAAAAAAATTGCAATTTACGGTGGTAGTTTTGACCCACCTCATAAAGGCCATGTGTTGCTTGCAAAAAATCTTGCAAAAATATGCGGAACAGAAAAAATAATTATTGTTCCCGCTGCGCTTTCACCATTTAAGCAAAGCTCGTCTGCATGCCCTGAGGACAGGCTTGAAATGTGTAAGCTTGCTTTTTCAGATGATTTGTTTGAGATAAGCGATATTGAAATAAAGCGAGGCGGAAAAAGCTATACTATCGACACGTTAACTCAGATGAAAGGGAAATATCCCGATTCAAAGTTGTTTCTGTTTATGGGGGACGATATGCTTTTATCCTTCAACCATTGGCATAAGCATAAGGAAATTTTAGACCTTGCAACGATTGTTTGCGCTTGTCGAAGCAGCGAAAAAGGCATTTTGGAAAAAATGAGAGAATTCTCTGAAACTGTGTTAGGCATAGGTTCTCAACAAATAATCATTTGCGAGGCAGAGCCTATTGAGGTAAGTTCAACTGAAATTCGCAACGGAGATGCATATTTAAAAAGAAAATTTCTTGACGGTAAGGTTTTTGATTATATAAATCAAAAGGGGTTGTATAAATGAAAACAGATGAACAGTTAACGATAATCTTAAAGGAAAAATTATCGGAAAAGCGATTTATACACTCTCTTAATGTGGCGAAAGCTGCAGTTAAGCTTGCAGAAATTTATGGTGCGGATAAAGAGCTTGCCTACACAGCAGGTCTTATACATGATTGCTGTAAGGATACTCCCGCAGGAGAGCAGCTTTCATATATGCTTGGTAACGGTATGGAGCTTACAGAGTGCGAAATAAATACCGCGAAGCTTTATCATGCAATGTGCGGTTCGATTTACATAAGAAATGAATTTGGTGTTAACAATCAGGATATAATAAATGCCGTAAGGTACCATACAACAGGGCGAAAAGGAATGTCCCTTTTGGAAAAAATAGTTTTTATTGCTGATTTTATTGGCGAAGAACGAGATTACAATGGTGTTGAAATAATGCGTGAAAAGGCACTGAAAAGCCTTGATGAAGCAATTGTTGAGGGGCTGAGCTTTACAATTAAGGATTTAACAGACAGGGAAGCGTTAATCCACCCCGATACTATTGATGCTTATAACGATGCCCTTTTGAATATATTAAAACAGGAGAGAAAACAATGAGCGTTGATATTGTGAAAAAAATCGTTAAAGCTCTTGACGATAAAAAAGGTAACGATATTCAGGTAATAAAGATTGAAGAGCTTACAATTGTTGCTGATTATTTTGTTCTTGCAACCGCAAATTCAAATACCCATGTTCGTGCCCTTGCAGATGAGGTTGAATATCAGCTTGAAGAAGCCGGAATTAAGGCTGACCATATTGAAGGCAGGGCAACAGGTTGGGTGCTTCTTGAATACCAGGGTGTTGTTGTTCATATTTTCCTTGAAGAATCAAGAAACTATTATAATCTTGAGCGACTTTGGGAAGATGCTGCAAAAATTGATGTCGGTCAGTTTTTAGATTGATTTAGTTAATAATTTACCATTTCAAAGAAAGGTATGATAATAATGAAATATGATTTTTCAGCCGTTGAACAAAAATGGCAGAAAAAATGGGAGGATGAAGGCGTTTTTCATGCTCAGGATAACTCTGATAAGCCTAAATTCTATGGTCTTGTAGAATTCCCTTATCCCAGCGGAGCAGGTATGCACGTTGGACATATTAAGGCATATTCAGGTTTAGAGGTTGTTTCCAGAAAAAGAAGAATGCAGGGATATAATGTTTTGTTCCCTATTGGCTTTGATGCTTATGGTCTTCCTACAGAAAACTATGCTATTAAAACAGGTATTCATCCCCGTAAGGTTACGGATATGAATATCGAAAAGTTTTCTTCTCAGCTTAAAAAGGTTGGTTTCTCTTTCGATTGGACAAGAGTTGTTGACACTACTGAGGAAAGCTATTATAAATGGACACAGTGGATTTTCCTTAAAATGTTTGAAAATGGTCTTGTTTTCAGGGATAAAACACTCGTTAACTACTGCCCCTCCTGTAAGGTTGTTCTTTCAAACGAGGATTCTCAGGGCGGTAAATGCGATATTTGCCACAGCGATATTGTGCAAAAATCCAAGGATGTTTGGTATCTTCGCATAACCGAATATGCAGATAAGCTTCTTCAAGGGCTTGATGATGTTGATTATCTTCCCAATATTAAGCTTCAGCAGGTTAACTGGATTGGTAAATCAACGGGTGCGTTTGTTAATTTCGCTATTGACGGCACAGATGAAAAAATGAAGATTTACACTACAAGACCTGATACACTTTTCGGTGTAACCTTTATGGTTATGGCTCCCGAGCACCCGCTTATCGATAAATATGCCGAGAAAATCGGTAATATGGCTGATATTGAGGCTTACCGAGCAGAATGTGCAAAGAAAACCGAATTTGAAAGAACTCAGCTTGTTAAAGAGAAAACAGGTGTAAGAATCAGTGGTCTTGAGGCGGTTAACCCTGTTAACGGCAAAAAGATTCCTATTTACATATCCGACTATGTTATGATGGGCTACGGTACAGGTGCCATTATGGCAGTTCCTGCTCACGACCAACGTGACTACGAATTTGCAAAGAAATTCGGTATTGATATTATCGAGGTTATCAAGGGCGGCGACATTGACGTTGAAGCTTATACCGGCGACGGCGAAATGGTTAACTCCGATTTCCTTAACGGTATGGATAAAAAGGCAGCCTCCATTGAGAAAATGATTGAATTCCTTGCTGAAAAGGGCATAGGTGAAAAAGGCGTTCAATATAAAATGAAGGATTGGGCATTTAACCGCCAAAGATATTGGGGTGAGCCTATTCCCATTGTTCATTGCGAAAAATGCGGAATTGTTCCCGTTCCCTATGAGGAGCTTCCCCTTCGTCTTCCCGAGGTTGATAACTTCCAACCCGGTTCGGATGGAGAAAGCCCCCTTGCAAAAATCGACAGCTACGTTAATTGCTCTTGCCCCAAATGCGGTGCGCCCGCAAAGCGCGAAACAGACACAATGCCTCAGTGGGCAGGCTCCTCCTGGTATTTCTTAAGATATATTGATCCCCACAACACAGAAGCCTTTGCTGATAAAGAAAAACTTAAATATTGGGGACCTATTGATTGGTATAACGGCGGTATGGAGCACGTTACCCGCCACCTTATCTATTCACGCTTCTGGCATAAATTCCTTTATGATTTGGGCGAGGTTCCCTTCGCAGAGCCTTATGCAAAGAGAACTGCTCAGGGACTTATTCTTGGTCCCGACGGCGACAAAATGAGTAAATCAAAGGGAAATGTTGTTGATCCAAATGAGGTTGTTGATTCTCTTGGCGCTGATGTTTTGCGCACCTATGTTCTCTTTATGGGTGATTATGAAAAAGCAGCTCCTTGGAGCGAGAGTAGCGTTAAGGGATGTAAACGCTTTGTTGACAGAGCTTGGAACCTCCTTGAAATTCTTAAGGACGGCGAGGAGTTCTCGAAGGAGCTTGAGGTATCCTTCCATAAAACAATTAAAAAGGTATCCGAGGATATCGAAAATATGAAATTCAATACCGCTATTGCGGCTATGATGGCTCTTCTTAACGAAATTTATGAGGTTGGCTCAATCACAAAGGGCGAGCTTAAGGTGTTCAGCAAGCTTCTTGCTCCCTTTGCGCCTCACGTTGCCGAGGAAATCTGGGAAACTCTCGGAGAAAGCGGCTTTATCGCCCTTGCTCAGTGGCCGGCATTTGACGAAGCGAAAACAGTTGATTCAACCATCGAGGTTCCCGTTCAGATTTGCGGTAAGCTCAGAGCAACAATTACAATTGCTAAGGATTCAACTGCCGATGAGGCTATCTCAGCCGCAAAAGCAGACCCCAAGGTTCAGGAATTCCTTGATGGTAAAGCAATCATCAAAGAAATCTATGTTCCCGGAAAGATTATTAATATTGTTGCGAAATAAGTAAAAATCTCCCTTATCAGTTTACGGACTGATAAGGGAGTAATTTTTGTTTAGTGGCGGGCTGTAAGTGGTAGTAGCAAGTTTTTCGAAAGCTTCTCTTTCGAAAATTTTAAGCCTCGCAAAACTTTCACAAATTCTTATATGGCGCATTTCTGAGCCCCGAGACTTTCCGCTTGCAATTTGTTTATTCTATAGGCAAATTAAAGCAATGTGAATGCAATTTATTTTGGAGTCTCAAAACCTCTGCGGCTTTGTAGTCTGTTCCTTGGGCAAAGTATTGGTCTTGGATTCTTAAAGCTGCATTAAGAGCGATATCCTTTTGCGATTCGTGGCAGTTAATTGCCTCGAATTTTAAATCCTCGTAGTCGCTTATATCAACAATTGTATTAGGGGAATCAGTGTAATAAAAGCCTATTATAAATACTCCGTGAGTATCTTTTCGGGGCTTTCCGTTATCATATTCAGGAACAAAATCAAACCCTGCGTCCATAAACGAAAATTTAACTGCATTGCCAACTTTTATGTGGTCCTCGTGGCATTCGCTTGCAAGGTTAGGGTCAACTGTGAAAATTGCATCAGGCTTTATTTCTCTTATTATAGGCGTTATTTTATCTGCAATTTCCCTTGCAGTAGCCCTTGTTCTGTCGCCGAAGCCTAAAAATCCTGCATTTTTCATACCAAGCTTTTCTTGAGCGGCTAAGGCTTCTTTTTGCCTTGTGGTGTAACCATCGCCTGAATATGTTAAATCTGTATATCTATCATCAAGAACAGTTAGCTCATAAACCTCTGCTCCATTATCTATAAGCCTTGCAATTGTTCCGCCGGCACCAATCTGGTTATCATCGGGGTGGGGTTGAATAAACAGCGCTTTTTTTATATGGTCGATTTTTGGGGGTGCGCAAAGCACCTCTAAAGCAGGCATTGCCGTTTTGGTTGCAGAGCGTATGAATTTTGTTCTTATTGATGTTTTCTTTTTCATATAATCACCTCATATCGGTATAAATATACCATATTATGTTGAATATTTGCAACACCATTTACTTGATATAACACTCAGCGGGTGATATAATATGAGTATAAAATATAAAAGAGGTTACTATGGAATTTTACGAAAATAAAATTGAACAGGAAAGAGCGGTGCTTGTGTCTGTTGATACAGGTGAGTTTGATGTGGATTCTTCCCTTAAAGAGCTTGAGGAGCTTGCTAAAACCGCAGGTGCCGAGGTTATATGTCAGATGACTCAAAAGCGCGAAGCTCCTGAGCCCGGCACATATTTAGGCAGAGGTAAGCTTGAAGAACTTTCGGAATTTTGCGAGAATGAAAAGCCTGATCTTGTTATTATAGACGGTGAGCTTACACCTGCTCAACAAAAAAACATTGAAACTATAACGGATGTAAGAGTAATTGACCGGACAACTCTTATACTTGATATTTTCGCCGGTAGAGCTCTTTCAGGTGAGGGTAAGCTACAGGTTGAACTTGCTCAACTTAAA
The DNA here is from genome assembly GCA_045604445.1 of Acutalibacteraceae bacterium. Taxonomy (GTDB): domain Bacteria; phylum Bacillota; class Clostridia; order Oscillospirales; family Acutalibacteraceae; genus DTU089. Next base: position 7,700 of record JAZUOA010000081.1, on the reverse strand, counting down.
TATCTTTTACCGCGCTTGGGCGGTAAGGGCGCATCAATGTCGCGGCTTGGTGGTGGCATAGGCACCAGAGGCCCGGGTGAAACTAAGCTTGAAACCGACCGTAGGCACATAAGGAGAAGAATTTCTGCTTTAACCGAGGATTTAAAGGCACTTGAAGAAAGACGAAACCGTCATAGAGAAAGGCGAAAAAAAGACGGCGTTGTTACAGTTGCCTTGGTAGGTTATACAAATGCGGGCAAATCAACCCTTATGAATACGCTTACGGATGCAGGGGTGCTCGCGGAAAATAAGCTTTTTGCAACGCTTGAACCAACGGCAAGAGCTTTAACTCTTCCTGACGGAAGCAATGTTTTGCTTATTGACACCGTTGGCTTTATAAGAAGGCTTCCTCATAAGCTTGTTGAAGCATTTAAATCAACTCTTGATGAGGCGGTGAGTGCAAATGTTGTGCTTAACATTTGCGATGCTTCTAATGAAGAGTGTAGCGAACACTATAGAGTAACTATGGAGCTTCTTGAGGAATTAGGTTGCGGAGATAAGCCTATAATAACTGTTCTCAATAAATGCGATTTACTGAATGATATTCAATTGCCGAATACCCATAAAACAGTTAGAGTTTCCGCCAAAACAGGCGAGGGTTTGAATGAGCTTTTAGAAGCGATTGCGGCGGCTTTACCGCCAACAAGAAAAAGAGTGAAAATGCTTTTACCCTTTTCTATGGGCTCTGCGGGAGCAGAGCTTCGCAAAACAGGAGTGGTTCATTCTGAAGAGTATACCGCTGAAGGTCTTTTACTTGATATTACGGCAGAAATATTTACTTTGGAAAAGTATGAGCAATATATAATATAAAAATACCCACAGTTCAAATAAAACTGAACTGTGGGTATTTTTTAGTGTAAAGAGCTTGTTTGCCGTTGGGCAGCAACAAGATTCGCATAAATACCGCCTTGCTTTATAAGCTCTTCATGGGAGCCTGTTTCAGCTATTCTGCCTTTTTCAATAACAACCAGCCTGTTGGCATTTTTTAGCGTTGATAGCCTATGGGCTATAGCGATTGTAGTTCTGCCTTCAATAAGATGGGTTAAAGCTTCCTGAATCTTAATTTCTGTTTCAGGGTCCAGGGAGCTTGTGGCTTCGTCAAGAATAAGTATTTTCGGGTTTTTCAGTATTGCCCTTGCAATGCTGATTCTTTGCCTTTCGCCACCTGAAAGAGAATGACCGTTTTCACCGATTGTGGTGTTGTAGCCATCGGGAAGCTTCGTTACAAATTCGTGGGCGTTTGCCGCCTTGGCAGCAGCAATAACCTCATCCAGAGTGGCATCCGGCCTTGCATAAGCGATGTTATCAAAAACAGAGCCTGAGAAAAGGTATGTTTCTTGGAAAACAACGCCTATATTGTTTCTTAATTCATCTTGAGGAATATCTTTTATATCAACTCCATCAATAGTGATTTTACCTAATGTGGGGTCATAAAGCCTCATACAAAGGTTAATCATAGTTGATTTACCTGCGCCCGAATGACCTACAAGACCTATCATTTCACCTGAGTTGATGTGAAGATTTATATTTTTCAAAACAGGTTCATAAGATTTATAGCCGAATGTAACTCCGCGGAATTCAACATCACCTGCAGGGTTGATTTTTTTCGGTGCTTCAGGTGCCTTCATCTGAGGCTCTTCATCAAGAATTTCATAGATTTTAATAAGGCTTGTTGAACAGTCGGCTATTCTTCTGGGGAACATTGAAAGCCAACGGATAGGGGCATAAAGGTAAGCAAGGTAAAGGTTGAAACGAGTTAATTCGCCTAACGTAAGTTTGCCGTCAAGCACCATTTTACCGCCAATTATCAGCACCAGAAATTCGCCTAAAGCAATGAAATTACCTACGAGAGGGAATGTAACTGCCCAATATTTTTCGTTGCTTGCTGAAACCTTGGCAAGCTTTTTCGAAACCTTAGAGAATTTTTCGGTTTCTCTTTCCTCGTTGCCGAATGCTTTAACAATTCTTATCCCCTTAATAATATCGTGGAGGATTGATGTTTCTTTGGAAGCAACTCGCCATTGCTTATGGTAGCGAACTCTTGTTGAATGGCGAAAGCTTGACATAAGAAGAACTGCAATGGGTATTGGCAAAAGCACGGCAATTGTAAGCGTTACATTTGTGCAGAAAAGAATAACAAGAATAACGGAAAGCATTATAACCTGCTCGATGAGGTATCGGCCTTGTTGGTTGAAGAATTCCTTAACCCTTTCAGTGTCTCTTGTTACTCGGTGTATAAGATTACCTGTAGTTTTACCGGACATTGAAGAAAGCGACAACGCCTGAATCTTTTCATAGACCAATCGCCTTAAATCAAAGGAAAAATGAGAGCCGACTTTTGCAGAAACCCTGGCGCTCCAAATGCTTATAAAGCGAGAGAGTGCAAATGTTACAGTCATAACAAGGGCAATAACAATTATGCCTGTTGCTCTGTTGCTGAAATATGGAGAAGCGTTAGCAGTAGGAACAAGGTAATCATCAATGAGAATTGAATTAAACAGGGGCATAATTGCCGAAAGAATATTAGCAATTGCAAGCAGCAGACCTGCTCCCACAACTGATTTTAGGTATGGTTTAAAGTACGTGAATGCCCGCGAAAAAACATAGGATTTTTTCACGCAAAACATACAGGCATTAGTTCCACGGGGGTAGTGGCGGTGGCATTTGGGGCAAACCGGTAAATCATCGGTATTTATATCCAAGAGTTCACCGCTTTCGTAATAATTGTTAAGCACTTTAACAAGTTCGCCGATTTCCTTCACGCAAGCCATTGAGAAACGGCAAACAGTAATGTTATCGCTGCCATCCTCGGCGGAGTTTTCAGGCTTTAATTCTAATTTTCCGCAACCTACATCCGTGATTTGTATCGCTTCTTTAATGCCGTGAATATTAAATTTTTCTTCTTTACCATCAAGGGTTTTTATTATATAACCATCGCGAAGAGTAAGCGTACCCTCGCAAACTAAACCCTCGGGTGAAATATCAAAGGTTACTGTGTTTTTATTCATAATCAATATAAATACGGCTCAAGAAGCCTTCTGCTTTTCTGCTCTATTTTTTCGTATTCGGGAATAATATAACGGTTTCCGTCAACATCGAAAATTAAAAGAGTGTTTTCGTTTGAGAATCTTAAGTTTCTTGTTAAATCGCGAACTGTAAAGCTTTTGTTTTTACCGTCTATCACGGCTTCAAAATAAAAGTGGCCCATTCTTTCTTTTATGCTCTTAACTGAGGTAACAGTAGGGCAGAAATAACGATTTTGAAGCTCTTTTATTGCATTTTCGTGAGAGGCGCTGTCAAGCTCTTTTAAATCTCTTATAATGCCTATTTCGTTATCATCAAGGTCATGAACACAAATGTATTCATCGCTTAAGGTGTAAGGGTAGCTTTTTATAAGCTTAACTCTGCCCTTGTTTTCGCTTTCAATTGATAAAACGAGGAAACCATTGTTATTAAAGCTGAAGGAACATTTCTGAGGGTCTAAAAATGTAATGGAAAGTTTATTATTCATTTGGTTTATCCTCCTTTTCTTTGTCTTCTGCTTTTTCTTCACCAATACCGATAAAGCGTAAAGCCTCTTCTTGAAGGCGGAACATTTTGTAGTAAGCGCCTTTTTTCTCAATTAACTCATTGTAAGTGCCGAATTCGATACATTCGCCATCATCAATAACTGCAAGCTTATCTGCATCGCGAAGAGTTGAAAGCCTGTGGGCAATAGCAATAGTGGTTCTGCCTTCCTTAAGCGCCGAAAGAGAATTTTGAATGTTTCTCTCGGTTTCGGTATCCATAGCTGCAGTAGCTTCATCAAGAATGAGAATTTTCGGGTTTTGTATTATTGTTCTGGCGATAGAGATTCTTTGCCTCTCGCCGCCTGAAAGATCTTGCCCTCCTGAGCCAACCCATGTTTCATAGCCATCGGGAAGCTTGGAAATAAAACTATGAGCAGAAGCAGCCTTTGCTGCAGCAATTACCTCGTCATTAGTAGCTTCCGGACGAGCGTAGCGGATATTGTCGGCAATGGTTCCCATAAACAAATAAATATCCTGAGAAACGATGCCTATATTTTTCCTTAATTGCTTGGAAGATAAATCTTTTACATCAACACCATCTATTTTAACAACGCCCTCTTTGGGATCGTAAAGGCGGGCGATAAGGTTTGAAACAGTAGTTTTGCCTGCACCGGTTTTGCCTACAATACCAAGCATTTCACCTGCTTCTATTTTTAAAGACAGATTTTTTATTATAGGGCGGGCAGGCTCATATTCAAATTGAACCTCATTTAGCTCAACAGAGCCCTTGAAATCTTCTAAGATTATCGGATTTTCTTTATCCTTAACATCAGGATCGGTATCCATTATTTCAAATACACGCTGGGCAGAATCAACGCAACGCGCCCACCAGTTTGTAACCCATGAAAGGAATTCGATGGGACTTTGGAGCATTTGAAGATAAACTACAAAAGAAAGAAGCTCGCCTACGGAAAGCTCTTTTGTTGTTATGCATAATACTCCTCCATAGCCTAAAACAACAGCGCTTAAAAGGTAAACGAAGATTGAAAGTATGGGGAAAACGGTGTTTTCTGTGTTGGAGGCTTTTATTTCGGAATCCATAAGCCTTTTGCTTATTTTGTTAAATTGTTTAGCTTCATCATCTTCTTTAGAAAACGCCTTAATGATTCTGTGACCATTTATATTATCGCTTACCTTTGAGGTCAGGCGAGAGTTTTGCACCCAAACCTTGTGGTGCAGTTTTCTGAAGATTTTATCAAAAGCAGGGTAGCAAACAAAAATAATGATTGCAGCTGCCAGAATCATCAAAGTAAGCTTTACGCTTGTTGCAAACATAATTGCAATAATACCGATAACGGTAATAGCATTTGCAATCAAATAGGGAAAGCCATCAACGAAAAACCAATAAATATTATTAGAGTCTCTTGTTACGCGTTCCATAAGCGAGCCCGTCTGCTTGTGGGTATAAAAGCCGACAGAAAGGCGTTGCATAGCATTAAATATTTTCAGCTTTATGCTGTAAATTACATGGGGTAAAATGCCTGCTACAAGGTATTGGTAAAATAAGGTGAAAATTTGATTGAAAATCTTTATTGCCGCCAATGAAATAACAACAGAAAAAAGACTGTTAAGAAGCACCTCGTAGGGAGCTGTGTTTCCGGTGTTAAGCACTTCGTCGTAAAGCTTTTGAGTGCTGAATTGAGGAATAAGGAGGTTAAGAGCTGTGCTTACAAGAATTGAGAAAATAATGAAAATCATTTTCCATTTAACGTCTCCGAAAAAAGAAAAAAGCCTTTTGATAGTTGAGCTTTTATCAACGCAATCCTTACAAAAACGCATACCGTTGGGTACAGGTGCACCGCATTTAATACAGGATTTTCCTTGGATACTGCCTATATATTGGCGATAATCCTTTTCTTGCTTGAATGCATTGAAAATCTTTTTGAAATTATCTGCTTTTTCCAAAAGACCTATTGAAAAATAAGCTAATGAGTAGTAGTCATTTCCTTTTTTATAGGTGAGCTGACCTGTTGAAAGGTATTGCTCTGCAAACATTTCATCGGTATCTTCAATAGGGGTGCAGGTAAGCTTTAATAATTTTGGTTTGAATTCGATTTTTTTCTTGGTTTTATTTTTTGGAGGCTCAATGCTTTCTTCGAATTCAGCGGTGTATATACCTTTTTCATCAAACAAAATATACATATCACCGAAGGCTTCGGCACCACTCATATCAGTTTTGAAAAATGCAATTGTTTTTTCTGTGCTCAACCCGTTTTCTTCTAAAATGCTTTTTATAGCTTCGGGCAAAGAGTTGATATCCAAAAAGGGTGGGCGAGGTGTTTTTTTAAAATGCAACTTAATAAGAAGTTTAGCTATTATGTTCATTGACGTTTCACCTACCAAAAATTTTACACATAATATTTTATCACTATACTGCTTAAATTACAATAATAAATAAAACTTAAAGTTTTTAACTTTTTGTTAAAAAAATAGCCCTGCTTTAGGTGGATGCACACAATTTTTTAAGGGGTAATTTGTGTGAAATTACGATTTTGAAAAAATCAATTGTAAAAACAAGAAAGGTGAATTGACATTCATTTGTTGTTTTGGTATAATCGATATGATAAACAATGGGAGAATATGTAAATTTATCTCGTTGGTTTTTGAAATAGTAGTGCATATATTTTTAAAGAAATTTAAAGAAGGTGTGTAATTATGGCGATTAAAAGTGTTACAAGATTTGGCATTCAAAGAAAAATTGTTGCTAATATGACAACTGAAAGCTGGCAGAATATACCTCATGTTAGTTATCAGTATGAGCCCGATGTAACAAGGTTTGTAGAAGAGTTCAAAAAGTTTACAGAGGAGCACAAGGGTGATAATGGTGCAAAAATCACCTTTAATTCAGTGCTTCTTAAGGCTATTGCTGAGGCAATTGAGGTTGATCCTGTTATAAATGCGCATATGCATTTTGAAAAAGGTCTTGTAAGAGGTAAGGTTACAGTTTTTGATAATATAGATATATCTGTTCCGTGGATTCTTCCAAGCGGCGAAATGATGACTATTACCATGAAGGATATGGGCAATAAAACCCTTAAGGAAATTGCTGAATATCAGGCAGATATAAACCGCAGGCTTGAAAAAACCAATCTTACAGAGGCTTTGTATTCCGTTTCTTTTAATGACACTATCGATAAATTGAAAAAAGGTCATATTTTAAAAGCTATTAAACGCCTTTACGGTGCAAACACCAATAAAAAGCATAAAATACAGCTTCTTAAAGGTGAAGCTAAAAAGGCTTATGAGGCAATTCCTGAAACCGATAGAATTACATACAAAGACCTTAAACAAGGAACAATTACCGTTTCCAATGTTGGTGCAGATACAAGAGGCCTTTCAGGTGAGGTTGCAATGCTTATGGTTATTCCTCCCCAGGTTTGCGTTATCGGCATAGGCACAATGCAGAGAAAGCCTGTAGTTATAAAGGATGAAAACGGCGAAGAGAAAATTGAAATCAGAACTATTCTTCCGATGAATATCTGCTTTGACCACAGAGCACTCGATTTCGGTGAGGTAAGACCATTCCTTTCAAAGATGGATGAGTTTTTCCAGAATCCCGGAATGATTCTTAACGACAGAGCATAATTACATATCTTGATTATTAAAAGCTACCCTCCGGGGTAGCTTTAATTTTTATAAATTTAATTATTGCAATGGGCTATGGTAATGTGTTATAATACATTGAATAAAATCTAAGGATGGTTATTATGAAGAAAAGATTTGCATTTATGTGCTCGATAATGCTGTCGTTATCGTTAGCCGTTACTATAATCGGCTCTGCCGGAGGCAACTTTAAAACAGATGTTTCAACCGCAACTGCTGAGGTTTATATGGCAGAGAATGAGGAAAGCACAACAAGCTCCATAGGTAACATGGTGGGTGAGGCTGTAAGCGGAATCGGTGGTGGTGCCGCAGGCATGCTTGGCGATGTTGTAAGTAATGTTGCAGGGGGAATGGGTTCAGGCGATTCCTCCGGTGGCATAGGTGATATTTTAGGGGGCATCGGTTCAGGTGATTCCTCCGGTGGTATCGGTGATGCATTAGGTAGTATAGGCTCAGGCTCTTCAGGCAGCATTGGTGATGCCTTGGGTA
>JAZUOA010000080.1:0-8105 GCA_045604445.1 Acutalibacteraceae bacterium | reverse complement strand
CATTGATATCGAAAACCACAGCAATACTGATAATCAGCGCAGTTGCAAAGAAATAAGTACCCAAGAACTTGACAATGATATACCGGTCGAGTTTTCTCACCCATTTATCCAACTTCAGTTTCTTGCAAAACTGAGCCAATGATTCTTTCATCGAGAACCATCCCTGCTTGATTTTGTCCATCCAACTTTTCATCATTCCTCAAATTATAATCGTGTAGACAATCTTCTTACCATCATTGGCTTCCAAGTGGAAAAATCGCCTGCAATAATATGCTTGCGAGCTTCCTTCACCAACCACAAATAGAAAGCTAAATTGTGTATCGAAGCAATCTGCAATGCCAAGAGTTCCTGTGCATGGAACAAATGGCGCAAATATGCTTTGCTATACATGGTATCCACATAAGAAGCCCCGTCCGCTTCAATAGGAGAGAAATCGTTTTCCCATTTCTTGTTACGCATGTTCATTATACCATCTTTGGTAAACAGCATTCCGTTTCGTCCATTACGGGTAGGCATTACACAATCAAACATATCCACTCCTCTCTCAATTCCTTCAAGAATATTGACTGGTGTACCTACACCCATCAGATAACGAGGCTTGTCCTTCGGAAGAATTTCATTTACGACCTCAATCATTTCGTACATCTTGTCTACCGGTTCACCTACAGCCAATCCACCGATCGCATTACCTTCAGCACCTTTGGAAGCTATGTATTCAGCGGATTGCTTACGAAGTTCAGGATAAATACATCCTTGAACAATCGGGAAGAGGGTCTGCTGATAACCATACTTCGGTTCCGTTTCGTTGAAACGCTTGAAACAACGATCCAACCAACGATGAGTCAGTTGCATAGACTTCTTGGCATATTCGAAATCAGCTGTACCTGGAGTACATTCATCAAAAGCCATAATAATGTCAGCACCGATTGTACGCTCAATATCCATCACTCTTTCCGGAGTAAACAAATGCTTGGAACCATCAATATGTGAACGGAATTCAACTCCTTCTTCACGCATCTTACGGATTCCTGACAAAGAAAATACCTGAAAACCACCGCTATCAGTTAAAATCGGACCGTTCCAACCGGTGAATTTATGAAGGCCACCTAACTCTTTAATAAGTTTATCACCGGGGCGAACGTGAAGATGATAGGTGTTACAGAGTTGAACCTGGCAATCAATATCCTTTAAATCATAGGCGGAAAGCCCACCTTTTATTGCTGCGCAAGTGGCAACATTTTGAAAAGCAGGAGTTTGAACAATGCCGTGAACTGTGTGGAATTCGCCACGCCTTGCTGCTCCTTCGGTTTTAATCAATTTAAACATAGATGTCTCCTAAATTATAATATCAGCATACAATCGCCGAAAGAAAAGAAACGATAGCGTTTTTCAACAGCCTCATTATAGGCTTTTAAAGTCTTATCATATCCATAAAACGCGCTTACAAGCATTATAAGTGTACTTTCCGGCAAATGAAAATTAGTTAAAAGGCCATCAATACATTTGAATTTATAACCGGGGTAAATGAATATATCAGTGTTCCTGTCGTCTTCGCAAATTTCGCCTCTGAAGGTTCCGCAAGATTCAAGTGTTCTGCAGCTTGTTGTACCCACAGCAATAACTCTGCCGCCATTTTTCTTTGTTTCGTTTATAAGATCAGCAGTTTCTTTGGGGAGATGGTAATGCTCAGAATGCATTAAATGGTCTTCTATTTTTTCGGCTTTTACAGGCCTGAAGGTTCCAAGCCCAACATGAAGAGTAACATAGCCGATTTTTACACCCTTTGTTTTTAGTTTTTCAAGGATCTCATTTGTAAAATGAAGTCCTGCAGTAGGGGCTGCAGCTGATCCTAACTCTTTTGAATAAACAGTCTGGTATCGTTCTTTATCTTCTAATTCCTCGGTTATATAGTGAGGCAACGGCATTTGACCGATTTTATCAAGAATATTGTAAATATTATCGCTTTTATCATAAGTGAAGCGAATAATTCTGTTTCCGTTTTCTAAAACATTTGTGACAGTTGCTTCCAGTAAACCATCGCCAAATGAAAACCGGGTTCCTTCTTTTGCTCTCTTTCCGGGACCTGCAAGAGTTTCCCATAAATCTGTTTCAATTTGTTTTAACAAAAGAAACTCAACACTGGCACCTGTTTCTTTTTTTATTCCATAAATACGGGCAGGTAAAACCCTTGTATTATTTAAAATTAAACAGTCACCCTCATTTAAATAATCACAAATATCATAAAAATGCTTATGAATAATTTCATTATTTGTTTTTGATAAAACCATCATCTGAGAATGATCACGAGGTTCTATAGGGTGTTGGGCAATAAGCTCTTCCGGTAAATTATAGAAGAAATCAGATTTGTTCATAATAATTCCTTTTATTAACTAATATACTAAAAATAAATGCTTTAAAAACATTGACTAAAATTTTCTTTAATGGTATTATATATAATCGTTATAAAGCGGATTATATTATATAGCATTTGCTCCGCGTTTACAAGTATTTTTTTACAATACGGAGGTTACTTATGAAAAAGTACAAAGTTGGTATTATCGGTGCAACCGGTATGGTAGGTCAGAGATTTGCTCTTTTGCTTAGCGAGCATCCTTGGTTTGATGTTACAGTTCTTGCAGCTTCTTCCCGTTCTGCAGGTCAAAGCTATAAGGAGGCTTTGGGTGATCGTTGGTGTATGGCTGAGCCTACTCCCGAAAAATATCTTGAAATGACCGTTCTTGATGCTGAAAAAGATATCGAAATAATCGCTTCACAGGTCGATTTTGTTTTCTGCGCGGTTAATTTAAGTAAAGCTGAAACAAAGCTCCTTGAAGAAAAATATGCGAAGGCAGAATGCCCTGTTGTATCAAACAACAGTGCCCACAGAATGACCGAGGATGTTCCTATGGTTGTTCCTGAACTTAACCCTGAACATATTGAAATTATTCATTCTCAGAGAACACGCCTTGGAACTAAACGCGGATTTATTGCAGTTAAGTCAAACTGCTCCCTTCAGAGCTATGTTCCTGCTCTCTTCCCTCTTCATGATAAATATACTGTAAAGGATGTTGTTGTTTGTACTTATCAGGCTATTTCAGGTGCTGGTAAGACATTCGAAAGATGGCCGGAAATGGTAGATAATGTTATTCCTTTTATTGGTGGAGAAGAGGAAAAGAGCGAAAAAGAGCCGCTTAAGCTTTGGGGTAAAATTGAAGGAGACAAAATTGTTTCAGCTTCTTCCCCCAATTTTACCGCTCAATGCATAAGAGTACCTGTTTCCGATGGTCATATGGGTGCAGTTTTTGTTCGCTTTGAAAATAAGCCTGCAAAAGATGATATGATTGAGATGTGGAAAAATTTCAGAGGAAGAGCGCAGGAATTAGAGCTTCCCTCTGCACCTAAACAGTTCCTTCATTATTTTGAAGAGGATAATATGCCTCAAACAAAGCTTCATAGAAACCTTGAAAATGGTATGGCAGTTTCTATTGGTAGGTTGCGTGAGGATACCCAGTATGATTATAAGTTCGTTTGCCTTGCTCATAACACTTTAAGAGGTGCTGCAGGTGGTGCTGTTCTTCTTGCGGAGCTTCTTTGTGCTGAAGGCTATATGGACTAATAATATTTAAAATATATTATTGGAGGTTTTCGTTTTGAAAAAGCCTATTTTCACAGGTGCCGGTGTTGCGTTGGTAACACCATTTATTGAAGGCGAGGATTTAAAAATTAACTTTCCTCTCTTTGAGGAGATAATCGAAAACCAAATTAAAAACGGAACGGATGCTCTTGTTGTTTGCGGAACTACAGGTGAAAAATCAACGCTTGTTTACGATGAGCATGTTGAGGCTATCCGTACTGCTGTTAAAGTTTCGGATGGAAGAATTCCTGTTATTGCCGGAACAGGCTCTAATGACACAAAGCATGCTGTTATGCTTTCAAATGATGCAGAAAAATGTGGTGTTGATGGTCTTTTAATGGTTACACCTTACTACAATAAAGCATCTCAGGATGGGCTTATTGAATCCTATAGCTATATTGAAAAAAGAGTATCAACCCCCATTATTGTTTATAACGTTCCTTCAAGAACAGGCGTTAATATTAAACCTGAAACTTATCTTGAGCTTTCTAAGCTCCCTCTTATAAATGGAGCAAAGGAAGCAAGTGGTGATATTTCTCAGTTTCAAAAATCAATTGCTCTTTGCGGAGATGAGTTGAATTTTTATTCGGGCAATGATGATCAGATAACGGTTTTCGGTGCTTTAGGTGCAAAAGGTGTTATATCAGTTCTTTCGAACATTGCTCCAAAGCTTACCCATGATATTGCAATTCTTGCCGTTAATGGTGATATCAGAGAAAGCGCAAAGCTCCAGCTTGAATATATTGATTTGTGCAATGCACTGTTTTGTGATGTTAATCCGATTCCGGTTAAAGCTGCAATGTGTATGATGGGGATTCCGGTGGGTAGATGCAGAATGCCACTATCCCCTCTTAATAAAACTAACGAATTGTTTTTGCAAGAAATTCTTAAAAAACATAATTTTATTTAAAAGTTTATTTAAAGGAAGTAAAATATGACACGAATACTTTTAAGCGGTTGTTGCGGCAGAATGGGCAGAAATGTTATTGAAACCGTTAAAAACCGCAAAGATTGCGAAATAGTTGCAGGTATTGATATTATTGAGGATTCATCAATCGGATTTCCTGTTTTTCAAAATTATGATGATGTTCAGGTAAAGGCTGATGTTATTATAGATTTTTCAAATCCTGCCCTTTTACCTGATATGTTGAAATATGCTTTAAAAAATAAAACTACCGTTGTTATTGCCACTACAGGCCTTGATGACAAGCAAATTAAAGAGATTGAAAAAGCTTCAGATGAAATTGCTGTTTTCTTTTCATATAATATGTCAATAGGTGTTAGCCTTCTCTCTGAGCTGTCAAAGCTTGCTGCTAAAGTTTTAGGTAATAGCTTTGATGTTGAGATTCTTGAAGCTCACCATAACCAAAAACTTGATGCACCAAGCGGAACCGCTTTAATGCTTGCTAATGCTGTTAAAGAAGAAATGCCGGATGCTTATTTTGAATATGATCGGTTTTCAAAAAGGCAAAAAAGAAATCAAAATGAAATAGGCATACATTCTATTCGCGGTGGAACAATTGTAGGCGAACATTCAGTTATTTTTGCAGGTAATGATGAGATTGTTACACTCTCCCATTCAGCGCGTTCAAGAGCAATTTTCGCAACCGGTGCAGTTAATGCGGCAGTTTTTCTTGCTGATAAGAAGAATGGTATCTATAATATGGCTGATCTTATCAATTCTTAAATCACATTTAAATAATATTTAAGCTCTCTGATTTCAGAGAGCTTTTCTTCATATAAAAATGTAAAGAACTCTTTGATATTAAACATCAAAGAGTTCTTTTTAATTAGTAGGCTTTACCCCAACATACCATATGTTTTGCAGGCTTACCGCAACAAACACAAGTATCTGAAATCTGTTCCTGAGCAAAAGGAATACATCTTGAACCAACGCCTGTAAGTTCTTTTACTTTGTCTTCGCACTCTTCTTCTCCGCACCACATTGCCTTAACAAAACCATCACCGTTTTTGGCAATTGCTGAGTTAATTTCATCAATAGTCTTACATGAGTATGAATGTTTATTAACATTATCAAGAGCCTTGTTATAAATAGCTTCTGCAAATGCGTTGAGTGCCTCTGAAATTCCTTCTTCAAGATTATCAAGAGAAACAAAGATTTTTTCTCTGTTATCTCGCCTTACAAGAACACATTGATTGTTCTCAATATCCTTGGGACCTATTTCAAGGCGAATGGGAACACCCTTCATTTCATATTCTGCAAATTTCCAACCTGCCGAGTTATCGCTTGAATCAAGTTTAATTCTGAATTTCTTAGAAAGTCTTGCTTTTAGCTCCTCTGCCTTATCAAGAACACCGGGTTTATGCTGTGCGATAGGAACTATTACTACTTGAATGGGAGCAACGGCAGGAGGAAGAACAAGCCCGTTATTATCACCATGAGACATTATAATAGCGCCAATTAAGCGTGTTGTGCTGCCCCAAGAGGTCTGGTGAACATACGAAAGTTTATTGTTTTTGTCCTGATATGTCATATCAAAAGCCTTGGCAAATCCATCACCGAAATAGTGGCTTGTTGCAGCCTGCAAGGCTTTACCATCGTGCATAAGAGCCTCAATAGCATATGTAGCAACGGCACCTGCGAATTTATCGCTTTCGGTCTTAACTCCTTTTACAACAGGCATACAAAGAGATTTTTCGCAAAAATCTGCATAAACATTTAGCATCTGTTCTGTTTCCTGAATAGCCTCTTCTGCTGTAGCGTGAACTGTATGACCTTCTTGCCAAAGGAATTCTCTGGTTCTGAGGAAGGGACGCGTTGTTTTCTCCCACCGTACAACACTGCACCATTGGTTATAAAGCTTAGGCAAGTCTCTGTGAGACTGAACAACCTTGGCATAATGTTCGCAGAAAAGTGTTTCAGAGGTTGGGCGAACACAAAGGCGTTCTTCTAACTCTGCGCTTCCGCCATGAGTAACCCAAGCTACCTCAGGAGCAAAGCCTTCAACATGATCCTTTTCTTTCTGCAAAAGGCTTTCCGGGATAAACATAGGCATATAAACATTTTCGTGACCAAGCTCTTTAAAGCGTGTGTCAAGAATATTTTGAATATTTTCCCAAATAGCATAGCCATAAGGGCGAATAATCATGCAACCCTTTACACTTGAATAATCAACAAGGTCAGCTTTTTTAACTACATCTGTGTACCACTGAGCAAAGTCAACCTCCATTGATGTGATTGCTTCGACCATTTTTTTCTGTTCTGCCATTTTAAAATCCTCTTTTAATTATTATTTATTTTCTTCAATATATCTAACAATATCACCTATATTTTTAAAGTCCTCGGCGGCTTCTTGAGTAACTTCAATATCAAAGCAGTCTTCAATTGACATACATAAATCAGTAACATCAAGCTCATCGAATCCTAAATCAAAAAGGGAAATATCAAGCTCAATATCAGTTTCATCAATTTCAAATTCCTCACAGATAATTTTTTTAAGCTTATCAAATACCATAAAAATCAACTCCATAAGAACTAAAATATGTAAAAATAATATCAAGTTTTAACTAATAAATTTTAACTAATAAATTGTAGTAATTTTAAAAGCTTTTGTCAAGTGATTTATAAGATTATATGTTAATAGTTTTTTATTATTCACTCTTGTTAATAAGTTTTGTATACTCTTTTAAAATTTTTGGTGAAAGAACATTATAAAGTAATACATTTGAACCTGCTTTAATTGCATTAAAACCTACGCAAACACCAAGAAATCCTTTTAAGAAATCAGAGACAGCTAAATTCATGAATTCAGATGTGAGCCACATATTCATCGGAATCATTACCACTATAACAACTACAACACCTAAAATTGCTGAAATTATAATACCCTTCAACCCTTTAATATGCTTTCTGATAAAATACATAGTTAATATCATTAAGCCTGATGATAAAAAATGCATTAAAAAGCCTATTATTCCGCTAGATGCACTGACAGTTAAGGTTTGGATAAGACAAACTACAAATAAAGAAATCAAAGCATAAACGGGACCTAATACAGCAGAACATATCAAAATTGGTAAATCTGAAAATTCCATCTCATAAAATGGAGCAGATGGAAAGATCGAGAATCTCACTGTAAGCATTAAAACTATAGATAGTGCTGCTAAAACAGCCGCGGTTGTGAGTCTTTGAAGCTTTTGTTTACTTGTGTAGGAATTTTTCATAAATTATACACACCTTTCAATAAAAAAATTCGCCCCGAAAGACTCAGGGCGAAAATGATATAAAGGTTTCAAAAATTGAAATCTTCTTTCATCCGGACTATACCGTCGGTTTGGGAATCTCACCCAATCAACCGCTTTTGCGGCTCGCAGACTTTACTGCCGGTGGGGAATTACACCCCGCCCTGAAGTTTCGTGACTATATATTATCACTATATGATCAAAAAATCAAGTGTGAAATAGTATAACCTAACTCTAAATTTAAAGTGGACTAAAGCTTCCATTTATT
>JAZUOA010000079.1:0-11312 GCA_045604445.1 Acutalibacteraceae bacterium | reverse complement strand
GTTGAATCAAAGGGGTTTTCCTCTTTGATTTTTTTAATAACTCTTTTGGCTCTTTCGTAAGCAGCTTGGTCATTTTCTATGCCCAAAGGGCTAATTGGATTGATTTGAGCGCAAGGACAAAGGCTTGAAATTTCAGCTTGAGGCAGACCTTTATAGTCGGGAGAGGTACCCTTTTCAAACAAAAGGCTATCTATAACAACGGGGGTGCCCGGGTGATGCTTGTGCACGGCGTTTGTGGTTTTTATTGCTCGTATAAGCGGGCTTGTGTATATTTTATCGATTTTTTCGCTTTTAAATCTTTCTCCCAAAAGCCTTGCCTGGTTTTCTCCGTTGGGGGTCAGGTTTGTTTCGGAGAAGCCGTTGCCGTTTAAGTTGCCGTGTGTTTCGCCGTGGCGAATAATATATAAAAGCATAAAATCACATCCTTCCGGGTTATTATACAATATAATTTTAATTTCAACAACGCTACCGCCAAAATAATATTGCAACCGACATTGTTTTATAGTATAATATATTTGTGTTATTATGCGAATTTACTTACAAGAGGTAATAAGATATGAATTTAGAAGAAAAAAGGCTTTCTTCTCAAGAAATTTTCGATGGAGTAGCAATTCATCTTTTTAAAGATGAAATATTGCTTCCTAACGGTAACAAGGGTGTCCGCGAAATAATTCGCCATCCCGGGGCTGTTTGTGTTTTGCCTATAAGCGAAAATGGTGAAGCGATTTTTGTTAATCAATTCAGATATGCTATGGATAAAGTAACTCTTGAAGTGCCTGCAGGAAAGCTCGAAAAGGGTGAAGACCCTACGCAAGCAGCTTTAAGAGAGCTTTCTGAGGAAACGGGAATTTCGGCAGATAATATTTTTTCAATAGGGGAGCTGTACACAACCCCTGCCCTCATTGATGAGGTGATTTATATGTATATTGCAACAGGTCTTACCCAAGGAGAACAACACCTTGATGAAGATGAATTTGTTAATGCGATAAAAATTCCTCTTTCAGAAGCGGTAGAAATGGTAATGAATGGTGAAATAAAGGATTCGAAAACCCAAATCTGCATTTTAAAAGCAGATAAGCTTTTTAATGACTTAAAGGAGGGTAAATAATGAAAAAATCAGGTAGAATTTTGTCAGTTTTTTTGGCGGCTTTGTGCCTTTTTTCTGTTTTTTCTGTCAGCACTTTTGCCGCCACAAAATACAAAAATTACGGCGGTAAATACGGAGAAATAATCCCAGTTAAATCAAATTACAAAACTGTTTGCGATACATATAAGATAAATGGTGCAAAGGGTTCATTAAGCTTTTCTTTTAAGAGCAAAGGCTATGAAAAGAATGTTTATTACGGTGTAACCATTTATTCTGATGAAAAAATGCAAAATATTTTAATAAATATAGGCAAGCCTTTTCCTGCGGTTAACAGTTACGGAAATATAACTGTTGATTTTTCGCCGTTAGATAGCGGTGTATACTATGGTATTGCATACACATTTATTAAAAGCGGCAGCAATTATGTTGTAGACAGTAGCAAGATTTATCAATACAAAATAATTGTAAACAAGGTTGGTAGCTCTACCTTGAAAATAACAGAGGCAACGGCTTTATACGGTTGTAACTATTTAAAATGGAAGCCCGTTGAGTATGCGGATGGCTATTATGTTTATAAAAAACAAGAGGGTGAATCCTGGAAGGTTTTAGCAAAAGTAAAGGATTGTACCTATAAGGATGAAAATATTCCCGTAGGCGAAAAATACATTTACACCGTGAGGGCTTACGATACCGATGGTAACTACAAAAGCCTTTACAATAAGAGCGGTGTGCCGTTAGTTTTTCTTACGTCTCCCGTTTTTGAGGAGCCTGAGAAATTAGCTGATAACGCTATTAAAATAAAATGGAAACCGGTGGCGGGAGCTGAAAGCTACAGGATTTATAAAAAGGCGGAAGGCGGAAGCTATAAGCGCCTTGCCATTGTTGATGCGGATATTACCGAATATACCGATAAATCTGCAAAGGAAAACGGTGAGGTTGTTTCTTATAAAGTAAGGCCATATAACGAAACTGTTGCAGGCTTAGCTTCAAATGCTTTGAATGTTGAAATTTTTGGTGTGTTCAAGCCCCGCCTTTATTGTGATGGTAATGCAGTAAATGTTTTTTGGGATGCGGTTGAAAAGGCAGACGGATACACCATCTTTAAAAAGGAAAATGGCGGACAGTGGCAACCGCTTATTTCTAATGCCGATGTAACAAGCTATACTGATGAGGATGTAGAAGTCGGCAAAAAATATTTTTACTCTCTTGTTGTACATAGAGCTGGGGAAACAAGCAGCTTTGATTCTGAAGGCGCTACAGTTTACCGACTTGCAGAACCGGTAATAACTTCCGTGGGGTCTACAGTTAATGACTCCGTGCTTGTTAAATGGGGTTCTGTAAAAGGTGCAAAAAGTTATAATATTTACAGGAAAGCACCGGATGAGAAGTATAAGCTTATAGGCAATACAAAGCTTACATCCTTTTATGATGTAGACGATAAAAAGAATAATTTATATTACACCTACTATGTTGAAGCTGTTGGTTATGATAGCGTGAGCGTATCAGGCAACAATATTAAATCGGTTCTTTATATGGTTGCTCCTGAATTAACCTCAGTTAAATGGGATGGTGACGGCAACGCAGTTAAGTGGAAGAGAGTTTCGGGTGCAACTGCTTACAGAGTCTACAGAAAAACGCCCTCGGGTTCATATAAAATGATTGCTCAGGTCTCAAGTGGTTCGTTTGAATATGTGGATACAACTGCGAAGAAAAGCGGTAGTTATTATTACACGGTAAGAGCCATGAACGGTAAGGTTTCGGGAGCTTATGAAATCGGCAAAGGAGTTAACTGTCTTGATGCACCTGTTCTTTTAAGTGCCGCAACTGCTAAAAACGGAACGGTAACGGTTAAATGGAACAAGGTAAGCGGAGCAACAGGTTATTATGTTTATAGAAAGCAAGAGGGTGGAAGCTGGTCGAAACTTGCAAAAACAACGGAGCCTTCTTATGTTGACAAAAGCTCCAAGAAGAGCGGTGTTAAGTATATATACACAGTAAAGGCTTATAATGCAAGCTCAAAAGGCTTGCATGATACCGTGGGAATTGATTTGTTATATCTTTCAACACCATCAATTACACTTGAAAGTTCAGATGACGGCAAAGTAATGCTTAAATGGTCGGGCGTTAGCGGTGCTTCTTCATACAGGGTTTACAGAAAGGAAGCAGGAGGAAGCTATTCGTGTATAGCGAAAAACCTCAGCTCTACAAGCTATGTCGATAATAGTGAGAAATCCGGCGGTACTTATTATTATACGGTAAAGGCTCAAAACGGAACTGATTATAGCGGGTATAAGGATTATAAAATAACATTATAAAACAAGAATGAGGCTGAAAAAACTTAAGTTTTTTCAGCCTCAAAGCTTTTTCTTTATTTTACTTTATCAAGTAATCCTTTTTTATACATAAACAATGCACCGCCAACCGAAGCAATGATGCCTACGAAAAGGAGTGTGCTTGCGCCCATTGTGGGGGCGAAGATAAGAACTATTATCATAATGATAATGGGGAAGAAGGATATCCTCCAATGCTTTATAAAATAGCCTGCGCCGAGAGCACCGAAAAGTGCCGGAAGAACCTGAGCAAAAGCAGGCTTTAAAAATTCGTTATCAGAGAAGGATTGCAGGAAGGGAGCAAAAGCGATAACACCTATTGCAAGAATAAATGTTGTAACAATAGAGGATGTTGCAATAGCAATTGTTGAAACAACCTCGCCCTCTTCGGAGTTCGCTTTAACATCTGCGCCTTCCATAGCGTTGATAGCGCAAGGAAGCTTAAGGTTTGCAATATTACCTGTAACGAAAGAGAGGTATGTACCGCCTGCACCGAGCATAGGAGTATAAACAATAACCTCAACAACTGCAACTGTCCAATAAGTAGGAATGAGCTTAAGAAGACCTTGAAGTATACCATTTATAGGCGGGAAAACATTAAGGTAAAGGCATACGCCTACAGGGAACATAAGAAGAACGCAAAGAGCAGATATGGTTGAAATTCTGCCCCAGGAATGAACTCGGTCAAAATATGATTTGTTTTTGTTTTTAGCCATTTTTAACCCCTCCATTCAAATACTGCTATTTCTTCAGGAAGAACATTGAAGAAAACGATTGCGGCAACCATAGCGATTATCATACCTATCGGCATAACAAAGGGCTCTAACCAAGTGAGCTTGAATTTTTTTGCAAGAACCTCAAGGGCGATTGAAACAACAACTGCAACAACAAGAGTGATAATTGAGAGCACGCCTGCACCATCGCCGAAGGTTTCGGGTTTACCTGCACCGATAATTGCGCGGGCAATAAATGCACCGATAAGACCAATGAAAATAGCAGGAGTTGCAAAGTCGTTGATAAAGCCGTTAAGACCTCTTTTTTTCTTTCCGTCTGCAGGAGCAGCTTCTGTTGCTTCTTTAGGAGCTTCCTTCTTGCCTGCTGCAAGAAACTTTTTATGAAGAGGCTTTGCAAGGAAGGGGAGAACTACAAGAGAGAAGCAAATGCCGAGAGTCATAACCCAGGCAACGCCTGCATAAACCTCAGGGTCGGTAACAGGAACTGCCATACCGCCTTCGTGACTAAAGGCTTCCATTGCAGCTTCTGCAGCAGTTGTTTCATACATAAGGTTACCGATAACAGAGAGGCGAACCCAAGGAATAACGGGACCTAATGCAGGAACCAGAGCAATAATTGTTGCAAGAATGGAAAGAGCCGAAGGGATTGTAAAAAGTGCGCTTGATGTAATAGCGTTACGCAGTTTGGATTTGTCTAAGCCAAGCGCTCGGCCTTGTTTATAAGCTTTAACAAGGAAGAATACAGATTGGGCAAGAACAAAAAGGATAACTGCGCCTGCTATCAGGTATAACGCAGGAGAGTATTTGAAATCCATATTATCACTACCTTTTTTAAAATATGTGAATAGTTTAACAGTATAATGAGAAAAAGTCAATAATCACGGAGCAAACTAAAGAAGCTTTTTATGTATGAACATAACTCCGTTATCGGTAATATCAATAACTCCGTAAGAGCCTTCTTTTATGCTTCCGGGATTGAAAAGATTAACATTATAATCGGTGGAGTTTTTGTGTTCAGGGTTGTGGGTGTGCCCGAAAAGAGCAATATCATACTTGCCAAAAACAGCATCCTGCTCCAATTTGGTTAAACCGTATTTAACGTATTCGTTATGACCGTGAACAGCAAGGATTTTTTTACCGCCGATAGTCCTTAAATCTCTATCAGGGCAGTCGGCATATAAATCACAGTTTCCTCTTACAATAATAAACGCTTTTTTGTCACCATAAGCCAATTTAGCTTCCTGAATATCGCTGAAGCCATCGCCCAAAAAATAAACAACCTCCGCGGTTGGTTCGGCTTCAATTGCTGAGAAAAGGTTATATTTCATTCTGTGTGAATCGGAAAGCACCAAAAGCCTTATCATACATAAACCGCCCTCTTCAAAAATATAATATACCAATTATATTATTTAAAGTGGGGGATTGCAATGGATAATTTAAAAAACAATGGTATTGATTTAAATGAGCTTATAAAAAAAGCTTCACAAAACAATGGTAAAAATATGGATTCGGAGCAAATAAACAGCTTTATTGAGGAAAACCTTTCTTCGTCTCAGGCATCTGCAGTTAAAGAGCTTTTAAAGGACGAAGAAAAAACCAAAGCCATTTTGAACAGTGATGCGGCAAAATCACTTTTTCAAAAATTCTTTGGAGGGGGTAACAATGGCTGATTTTGATATAAATTCGTTGTTGTCTTCTTTATCAGAAGAGGATATAGAGGGCTTGAAAAAAACTGCATCTCAGCTATTAGGGAATATGGCTTCAACTGAAAATAATGAAAGCAAAACCAAAGAACGCAAGCCACCAAGCCCTGATTCCACCTCTCAAAATATTTTTTCGGGGTTGAGTGATTTGGGTATGCCTGATTTGTCTCAGTTATCCCAGCTACTTCCTGTTTTTCAGGCGCTTAATTCTCAGGATGAACGGTTGGATTTTATAAATGCGTTAAAGCCATTACTTTCAGATAGTAAAAAAAAGAAGGCAGATGAAGCTGTAAAGCTTGTTAGGCTTTTATCATTGCTGCCTCTTCTTCGCGAAAGGGGGATAATGCTTTGAGCGATTATTCCTACACGGAGCTTATGCAAATGCAAAACGATGCAATAAAAAGAGTTGAGGATATGCAGCGGCGCGCAAGGCAAAGCGCGGGCTTAGAAAAAGGAAATGAGAAGCCTGTAAAAGAAATAAAAAAAGATGAGCCCCGCAGAGTGCCGATGCCTAATGATTATATTGAACAATTAAAAAGCTTTATGGAGTCATCGCGAGAAAGGGGATTTGCCGAAAATGAAGCTTTGAGTAAAAAAAGCGTTGAAGGAAATAATAGCAATTTATCTACGGGTTTAAATTTAGATAGCGATTCCGCGCTTCTTTTATCGCTTGTGATGCTTTTAGCCGAGGAAAAAGCGGATGAAACGCTGATAATGGCTCTTTTATATATGCTTACATAGCCTGTAGTTTTAAAACGTTAGTTTTTACGCTTTCTGCAACATACAAGGCTTTGCATAATGAATAATAAGGTGTGGTGTAGAATAACGGAAATATAAAAATATTGCTTAGCAGCCATCCCGAAAACGATAATTTTAAACTCAGGCTTGAAAGCAAAAAACCATCGAGAAGGCTGGTGCTTTTTTTGATAGATTCTTTCGGTGGGAAGTTTCCTGCCGTAAAAAGGAATGGTGCGGCAGAATAACGCTCGGCAGAAACCTTAAACATAAAAAAAGACATTAAAAACAGAAGCAATAATCCCGAAAATAAAACAAAGTAGCCAGCTTGTGGAAGGTTGCCGAAGGAATAAAGATAAAAAACTAAGCCTAAGCAAATCGTAGGGGGTACCATATAATAAATCAACCAGAGCGTTTTTAAAAAGAAGATTTTTGTGTATAGAAAAACAGCAGGGAACCCCCTTTTTGGTGAAAAAAAAGAAAAAAATTTTAATACTTCAACATCTTCGTTGATTGCCTTTTTAAATAAGAAATATTGTTCGCTTGCTTTTACGCAAGCACAAAATACAAGCTCAAAAAACAATAAAATTAAAACCGCTAAGGCAAAACCTGTATAAAACAATGGGTTGCCGAGGCGGTTTAATATATTTTCGTAATAAGTGCTTTTGAAGAACAGGTAAATCCCCGATGCCCATAAAATTATACTGCTCCATCTTAATATGAAGCTTAATGAACAAACCCCAAAAATTTTAAAGGTGTTCCCCAAAAGCAATTGTTTTGTTTTAATTTTTATTTTTCCCATAAAGCTATCACCCATAATAGTGTTAGCTTTTATGAGGTTAATTAAACAGAATTTTCAAGAATTCTTTTTAAATTATCTAAGGTATAGTAAGGGATTGCTAAATTGCCTGTTCCTTTGCCTATTTCAATATGGGGCTTCATTTGCGCATGGAAGTCAGATCCTCCGGAAAAAGCTAAAGAAAGCTCTAATCCCAAATTTCTGTATTCACGAATATGATGCGGTTGGTATTCGGTGTAGTATCCCTCGATACCATCGAGCCCCTCTGCCTTGAGTTGAACCAAGAGCTTTTTCAGGCTTTCGGTATTATATTTTGTTTGGTGCAAATGAGCAAGAAAAGCGAGGCCACCCGCGGCTTTGATTGCATGAACAGCTTCGATTGCGGTGAGTTCATTTTTTTCAGCATAAGCAGGCTTACCTAAACCGATATATTTTTCAAAGCATTCTTGTATGGTGGAGCAATATCCTTTTGTTACCATAAGCTTTGCAATATGAGCTCTTCCTACAAAACCTTTTTCAGATAAATCCAGGCATTCTTCTATTGTAATACTCAAGCCAAGATTTTGAAGCTTCAGGCAAATCTCTTCCATTCTTCTGCGGCGATGGGAACGCAGCTTTTCTATCGTGCTTAAAAGGGTTTCGTTTTCATAATCGATAAATAACCCTATAATATGGGTCTCGGTTTCTTCTGCGGCGGAAAATTCTATCCCTGGAATAAAGTCTAAGCCTAGCTTAAGAGCTTCTTCAGAGGCTTCCTTAATGCCGTCAACAGTGTCGTGGTCAGTGAGAGCGATAGCTGAAAGCCCCTTTTCTTTTGCATAGCGCATAAGCTCCGTCGGAGAAAGTGTTCCGTCAGAACAATTTGAATGAGTGTGAAGGTCTACTGTTCTTTCATCAAAAATAATTTTTTCTGCTTCAAAAAGGTTTTCTGCCGTGAAAGCCTTGCGGCTTTCCAGAAGTTTTCGCCCTTGGTGACCATACGCTACGAGTATGCAATCAATTCCTAAAGCATTTGCAACCTCATAATCATGCAAAGTGTCGCCTATAAAAACAGCTTGGTTTCTATCAATTTTTAAAGAGTTAAACAAAAGCTCTGCTCTCTCAATTTTGCTTTCTGCAAGAGTGTTTTCAGCACCGAGAATTTCATCGAAATAATCAGTTATTCCGAAATGGCTTAATAGCCCTAACGCTTCATCAATTTGGTTGGCAGTTACTATGTATTGGTGAGCACCGTTATCCTTTAAACGCTTAATAAGGGCGGCGGCACCGTTTGCTAAGGTTATTTTATCTGTATGGTTTAAGTAATCCTTGTGATAATCGGCGGAAATTTCCGAAAAGTTTAATTCTTCCGGTGGTAAAATATGGCGGTAAAAACCAATTATAGGGGTTTCAACATATTCATAATATTGCTCTAAAGAAATATTATCGCGATTTTTTCTTGAAAGCATATCGTTAACGCAGGCAAGTGCGGCGTTAACATCATCAAGAATGGTACCGTTAAAATCCCAGAAAATATATTTATATCGCATTTCTTTACCTCAGATAAGTTTTTAGAAGATGCATCCATTTTTATTTTGAGATACACTTCGTTCCTTTAAGTGTAGCATAAATACATAAAAAAGTAAATCAGAAAAAAGCAGTGCCGATTGCTATGCCTATGCCGAAAGCAACGCAAACGGATAATATAAATTTAATAGAGTTTTTTGAACAATTGAATTTTGCTTTAGGAGGTTTTCCTGTTTTTTCTATTTCCTTTTTTGCACTTTCTCGCAATCTTCCTTCCGAAAGGCCGCTATATTCCGGCTTGACGAAGAAAATAGCTTTTTCAAAATAACCGTTTTGGGGCTCTGTTATTTCTAAAACTTGTTTGTTTACACCTTTAAGCATACATTTACTCCTTTAGAAACCAAATATGGTTAACACAGTAATATTATTTGGTTTTTATCATATGAAAAATAAAGAGTTTTATTCTTTTTTAAATAAAATTTTTAAAAATTCAAAAAACGTTTTCCAACGCTTTTTTACAAAGCAACATTTGTTGGATTTTATCTTTCGACAAGCTGTTTTAAAAGCATTTGGCAAAATTGACAATGCAAAAAATATACAAATTGTATAATCACATTTAGCGCGAAAAATGTTCAAAACAGTGTTCAAAATGTTTACAAGTGCCTGCTAAAAACCATTGATTAGATAGGTTTTCGACATTTTCTAAAGCTTTTTCGACATTTTTTTCACATAGGTAAAATATACTAATTGTTTTATAGTCTTTACAAATTATACAGAATGGAAAGCTTTTTTGGGATGGAAAAATAAATGTTCGTTGGTAGTTTTTACCATCACAAAACATAACAAAAAATAACAAAAAATATAGTGAAAACATAGAAAAAATTGATTTAATAAAAAAAGTGTTGACAAAAAAACACATTGTTAATTCACCGTAAGCTGTGCTATAATGAAAAAAACAAATTACGGAGAAAGACAATGAGAATTGCAGAAGAAGGAAAAAATCTTGTAATATATGATGCGGAGTGCTTTGATGTGGCGCTTTCGGTTGATTGTGGCCAGGCATTCAGATGGATTTTGGGTAAGGATGGAGCCTGGAACGGTGTTGTGAAAGGGAATGAGCTTAAAATAAAGCAAGAAGCAGAAAAAATAATTCTGTTTAACACAACCCGAGAGAAATACGATAATCTATGGCGTGAATATTTCGATATGGAAAGAGATTATAAAGCCATCGTTGCGAATTATGACGATGAGAGCCTTATAATTGCATGCGAAAAATATCCGGGTATACGCATTTTAAAGCAGGATGAATGGGAAGCGATTTGCTCCTTTATTATTTCAGCAAATAACAATATACCTCGCATTAAAGGTATTATAGAGCGCCTGTGTGAAAATTTTGGAGAAAAAGCAGGGGAACGATATGCCTTTCCGCCTGCCGAGGTTATTTCAAAGCTTACCGTTGAAGATTTAGCTGTAATTCGTTCGGGCTTCAGAGCAAAATATATTATTGATGCCGCTCAAAAAATATCATCAGGTGAAGTTGATATTGAAAAAATCAAGGAGATGAGCTTTGAAGATGCAAAAGCAGAGCTCTTAAAAATTAAAGGTGTAGGCGAAAAGGTAGCCCAATGCTCTCTTCTTTATGGTTTCGGCAGAATCGAAGCATTCCCCCAAGATGTTTGGGTTAAACGAATTATTTCAGAATTATACCCTGATGGGCTTCCTGCATGCATTAAAGGCACTGAAGGAATAGCTCAACAATATCTTTTTCATTGGCGTAGAAATGTTTGATTTTGTTTATAAGGCTTTTTTCTGCCCGCTCGGAGTATCCAATACCATAGGGATATAAAATAAAAACCCCGGCTATATTTAGGTTTTACTAAATATAGCCGGTTTAATATTATTAAGTGCTTTTTGGCTATCAGAGGACGGGAGATTCTTCTGTTTCCGGATTCTCTGGATTCTCAGGATTCTCAGGGGTTTCTGGAATCTCAGGGGTTTCTGGAATCTCAGGATTCTCTTCGGGTTCATCGGCAGGCCAGCAAAAATCGGCGCCGATTTCATTGATTAAGCTATCAATGCCTGTTGCGCAAGCAACAACAGTGTAGGTATATTCAACGCCCTGTTCGATGGTGGCATCGCAATAAGTTGTTATTGAAGGGTTAAGGACATCTGTAAAATCAATTATTTCCCATTCACTGCCGTTAGCCTTGCGAAGAATTTTGTAATATTGAAGATGCTTGTTCTCGATCGGGTCCCAAGTGATTCGGGCGACGGTTTTTTCTGTGTCCTCCTCAATAATTGTTTCTTGCGTTACAATTATTCCTGCAACTGCAGGGAGAGGCCTGAAAACAATGGCAGTTAATCCTGTTTCATTATAAAGGCTGTTTCTGTCAGAAGCTAAGTCGGAGGCCAAGCGGT
>JAZUOA010000078.1:0-5693 GCA_045604445.1 Acutalibacteraceae bacterium | reverse complement strand
AGCTCACCTGTAGGAATGCTGATTTCGTCAATAGGAGTGTAACGGTCTGCGTTGATTTGAAGAATATGGTCTAAAATATCGCCGTTACCTGTGCCGTTGAGGTTGAAAAATGCATGGTTTGTAAGGTTTATAACTGTTTTTTTATCAGAAACTGCTTCATAATCGATGGTGAGTGAGTCGTCATCTGAAAGAGTGTATATTACCGAAACCTGAACATTTCCGGGGAAGCCCTCAGCGCCATCTTTGCTGAAATAAGTGAATTTTACCGCGTTGTCTGCAATAACCTCACCCTGCCAGAGCGCAGAGGAATATTCCGCACCACCATGAAGGCTTGTTATACCCTTTTCATTTTTTGTAACATTGTATTCGATACCGTCAATGGAAAATTTGCCGTCCTTGATGCGGTTTGCATATTGCCCTACTATAACCCCTTGATAATCGCCGAGAGTTAAATGGTCCTCGAGAGAGTCAAAGCCAACAATAATATCAATTAAGCTGTTATCCTTGCTTTTAATCAGGAATTTATCCAGCGTAGCACCCTTTTCTATAAGCTGAGCTTTGGTTCCTTTAGCGTTTTCAATAACAAAAGCGTTAACGGTTTTGCCGTTTAACTGCCCATAGATGTTTTTTATAACAGACATATTCCATACCTCCTGTTTTTCTTAGTAAATAATAACCTTTAAGCCGGTTAAAGTCAAGTAAGCTGACGCTTCAAATAAACAAAATAAGATAAATTAACATAAAATTCTTATTTCCTTAACAATTGATTTGCTTGTTCGCATTGATTATCTTGTTCATTTATGGTATTATAGATTTATATGCGAAAAGAAAAGGAGGAGATTGATTGTGGATGCTTTTATAAGCTCTGTTGCCCCTGCAATGAGATACATTATGTTAGGGATAGTTGTGTTTGTAACAGTTCGTCTTCTCATTGCGCTTTTTACGAAAAAGGTAAGCGACCCTGTGAGAGCGAAGCTTGTTAACACAATTACCGGTGCAGGCATTCAGCTTTATGACAGAGAAACCTCAATCGGCAGAAATAAAAAATGCGATATAGTTCTTCCTTTTGATACAATATCCCGCCTGCATGCTGTTATCGCGTACAGAACAAAGGGGTTTGTTATCTTCGATACCTTTTCAAAATCAGGCGTTACCGTTAATGGTCAGGTTATTGATAAGAAGAGCCTTCTCCATGATGGCGATGTTATCGGTATGGGTGGTATCGAATATATTCTGCGAGAAACAAAATATAAGTACATTAAAGATAAAAGCGGCTTAGCAGGGAAGCCTTCCTACGGCGTGATTCTCATTTTGCTTGCTCTTTTCAATATCTGCTCAATGCTTTTGAATCTTTACCCGGGTGGTGAGTTCAGCGGGCAGATTCTTGTTGTTTATTTAGGCTTTATTGCATTGCATTGGCTTTATTATGCATTTGCCTCTTTTGTGATGCGCATAAATAATTTTGAGCTTGAAATGCTGGCTTTTATGTTTACATCTGCAGGCCTTGCCATTGCAGGAAGCATTTATCCCGAAACAGTTTTGAAACAGCTTCTGGCTGTTGTTATAGGTCTTGTGGCTTTTTGCGTAATCGTATCATTTTTGCGGTTTGTTGATGCGGCAAAGCACCTTAGGATTTTTGTTGCAGTAGGTGCAATAGGAGTATTGGCTTTAACCTTGTTAATTGCAGAGCCTACAAACGGTGCATTAAGCTGGTTGAATTTAGGCGGAATTTCAATTCAGCCGTCAGAGCTTGTTAAGGTGGCTTTTATTTTCGTTGGGGCGGTAACCTTGGAAAAGCTTCAATCTATAAGGAACCTTACAGCCTACATTGTTTTTGCCGCGGTTTGCGTTTTAGAGCTTTTTGTTATGTATGATTTTGGTGCGGCGCTCATATTCTTTTTCACATTTATTGTTATAGCTTTTATGCGCTCGGGTGATATTAAAACCCTTGCTCTTGTGTGTGGCGTTGCAGCAATAGGTGCGGTGGTTATTCTTATTGCAAAGCCTTATGTTGCAGGTAGGTTTTCAACCTATCTTCATGTTTGGGAATATATGGATGAGGGTGGCTATCAGCAAACCAGAACTCTGATTTATTCCGCAAGCGGCGGTTTGTTTGGCTTAGGCTTAGGAAACGGTGAGTTAAGGAATATATTTGCCGCCGCAGAGGATTTGGTTTTCGGTGTTATTTGCGAAGAGTTTGGTCTTATAATGGGCTTTTTAATTCCTCTTACTTATGCGGTTATTGCGGTTTGGTGCGTAATAAATGCCAAAAAATCAAAGTCCACTCTTTATTCGATTGCGGGCGTTGCCGCAAGCGCTATGATGCTTTTTCAAACAATGCTCAGCGTTTTTGGTATAACTGATTTGCTACCGCTTACAGGCGTTACATTGCCCTTTGTAAGCAAGGGTGGCTCAAGTATAATAAGTTGTTTTTGCCTTCTTGCGTTTATTAAAACGATAGACACGAGAACTTATGCAAGCTTTAAACCTGTTAAAGAAAGCTCGCTTTCTAAGGACGGAGGTGCTAAGAATGAGAACAACAGCTAAGCGTGGATTTATAGTAATTTTGCTTGTGGCGGTTGTTGTAGGCGGCTTCGGTATTTTAGGTATGCGATATGCCTTTTACGGTGAAAAATGGGCAACCCTCAGGGCCAATGAGCATTTAACTGAAAACGGTAGCTTTATAGGAGCAGGTCATGTAACTGACAGAAACGGCGTTATCCTTGCCAAAACCGAAGGTAACGAAAGAATTTACAATGATTCTGAGAGAATTCGCCGTTCAACCCTGCATATTGTAGGGGACACTGAGGGTTATATTTCTTCAGGAGTTCAGACTGCTTATAAAACCCAGCTTATAGGCTACAATGCTTTTACGGGTATTTATTCCTTGAAAAAGAACGGCAGAGGAAATGACATTGCGCTTACCCTTGATAGCGAGCTTTGCGCATTGGCTTATGATAAGCTTTCCGGCAGAAAGGGTGTTGTTGCAGCCTATAATTATAAAACAGGTGAAATACTATGCTCTGTTTCTGCTCCTAATTATGATATAAGAAATAAGCCTGATGAATCAGTAATAAATGAAAACGAAGGCGGTAAATATGACGGTATATATATGAATCGCCTTATTGATGGTCTTTACACTCCGGGCTCTGTATTCAAAATTATAACAACTGCTTGCGCAATTGAAAATAAACCGGATATAAGCGATTGGGAATATAAATGCACAGGCGAAGAGGTTGTTGGAGGCGTTAAGGTAACTTGCCCTCACAAACACGGAACAGTTGATTTCAAAGAGGCATTTGCAAATTCTTGTAACGGAGCTTATGCGGTGCTTGCCGATGAGTTAGGCGCCGTTGCATTGAATACAACAGCGAAAAAATTTGGCTTTGGCAGAGAATTTGATTTCGGTATTGAAAAAACTGCCGCAAGCCGTTTTGATGTTTCAAAGGCTTCAAACGGTGACTTGGCTTGGGCAGGTGTTGGCCAATATACAACTCTTGTTAACCCCTATCATATGCTCACTGTTTTAGGTGCTATAGCCAATGAGGGTGTAGCGGTTATGCCGTATGCAGTAGATAGCGTTGTTACTCCCGGCGGAAAGGTTGCCGAAAGGTTTGAAACAACATCAGAGGAATATATTTCGCCCAATGTTGCAAACCTTGTTGAAGAAATGATGCGAAATAATGTTGAAAGCAACTATGGCGACTATCGGTTTGATGGGCTTTTGATGTGTGGCAAAACAGGCACTGCAGAGGTCGGTGACGACGCCAATCCTCATTCTTGGTTTATGGGCTTTTCTCAAAACCCCACTTGCCCGGTGGCTATAGTTGTTGTAGTAGAAAACGGCGGCTGGGGCTCTTCCGCGGCAATGCCGATTGCTTCGGCAGTTATGGAAAGTGCGTATAAGGCGCTTTCATAAGGCTTCTGATGGTAACATTTGATGATTTTTCATAGTTGACTTGTTAATAAGGATATTGTAAAATATATCTTTAGATGTAATATAAAATTTATCCGAAAGGCTGAAACAAATGAGTTTTATAGAATTTGATTCCGTTTACAAAAGATATAAAATGGGCGAGATTGTTATAAACGCCGCTGATGGTGTTACCTTTAATGTTGAACAAGGTGAGTTCTGCGTTATCGTAGGTGCCAGCGGTGCAGGTAAAACAACCGTTCTTAATATTCTTGGCGGCATGGATGACTGCGATGATGGTAAGGTGCGCGTTGCAGGTGATTTAATTAACGAATACGATAGCAAACGCCTTATTGAATACAGGCGTTTTGATGTAGGCTTTGTGTTCCAGTTTTATAACCTTGTTCCAAACCTTACTGCGCTTGAAAATGTTGAGCTTGCAACCCAGATAGGTACTAAGGCTCTTAATCCCGCTAAGGTGCTTGAAAGGGTAGGATTAGGCGAAAGAATGGGTAACTTCCCGGCTCAGCTTTCAGGTGGTGAGCAGCAGCGCGTTTCAATTGCCCGCGCTCTTGCCAAAAACCCCAAGCTTCTTTTATGCGATGAGCCCACCGGTGCTTTGGATTATAATACAGGTAAGCAAATTCTTAAGCTCTTGCAGGATACAAGCCGCGAAACAGGAATGACTGTTATAGTTATTACTCATAACCAAGCCTTAACTCCTATGGCAGATAGAGTTATATCTATGAAAAGCGGTAGAGTAGTAAAAATAGAAACAAATGATAATCCTATGTCTGTTGAAGATATTGAGTGGTAAAGGAATAATATAAAATGAGTAAAGCTTATATTACAGATAGTTTCCGCTCGATAAAACGTAGCTTTAGCAGATTTGTTTCAATTATTGCTATTGTTGCTTTAGGAAGCGGGCTGTTTTGCGGACTCAACGCTGTCGGTCCCGATATGCGCGAAACCGCAAACGAATATTACGATACATATAACCTGATGGATTTAAGGCTTCAGTCATATATAGGTATTTATGAAGAAGACCTTAACATAGTCAGGCAAATGGAAGGCGTTAAAGCTGTTCAAGGTGCAAAGTTTGTTGATGGTTACGTTCAGGTTCCCACAGGCGAGGATTCTGCATATGAGGGTATTGTTGATATTGACGGCTCAGAGCTTACAATTCGCGTAATGGGTGTGGATTTGGGCATGGCAGTTGATTTTGAAAACGGTATGGAAAATCCCGACTATATCAATCGCCTTAAGCTTGTTGAAGGCAGGTATCCCGAATCTGAAAATGAATGTGTTGTTACTTGTAGCGGTCTTACAACCCCCGAACAATTTGTAATAGGTAACAAAATTAAGGTTGTGGGCGATGATGAAGAAATCACTTATTACCTTGATAATAATGAGTTTACAATTGTTGGTATAGTTCAAACTCCTTATTGGATATCCTACGAGCGCGGTGTTACTACTGCAGGTAGCGGTAAGTTAGGCGACTTCGTATATGTTAATAATGGTGCATTTACAGATAAAATAAATTATTATAGCGAGGCGTATGTAACTCTTGAGGGTGCCGATGAATTTGAGGCATATACCGATGAATATGATGAGTTTGTTGAGGAAAAGCGCCAACAGATTCTTGAGGCGAGCGAAGCAATTGCCGCAAACAGACGCGCCCAACTCAGCATAGGCCTTGAACAAAAGCTTAAAGATGCTAAGGTTAAAATAGATGATGCTGAGGCTACTATAGGCACAAAGCTTCAGGATGGTAAAGCCA
>JAZUOA010000077.1:0-33292 GCA_045604445.1 Acutalibacteraceae bacterium | reverse complement strand
TTTTATCCTCTTCTTTATCAAGCCACGCAGAATCAAGCATCCAGATGTTGAATTTCACATCTTTTCCATCTTCAGAGTAAATCGGAATGTTATATGTATCAACATCGGGGCTTTCTTCATCATCAAGCCCGATGTTGCAGGAATATTCTCTATAAATATCTGCCTGCTCTTCTTTAGATATATGGTTTTTATCATCATGGTTACCATAAATCATAGCAAAAGGAATTTTTCTTTGCTCTATGGGAGAAAGCAGCTTATCAAGTGCCACTTTCATAGCTTTTTTTTCGCCTTCAATATCGTGAATAACAAGCCTTGTTCCTATTCTTGCATCGCAAAGGTGATTACCTAAAATGTTATCACCTGTTAACACTATGAGGTCAGGAGAAAGGGAATCATAAGCAGAATTCAGCATACGAATCATCGTAGGCCTTACAAACTGCAAATCCTGAGCATCGCTAACCTGCATTATTCTGAACTTTTTATTTTTAAATTTTAACTGCATAAAAACCTCGCAAACAGAAATTTATTATAGCCCCGGCACCAGTGCCTTTGCAATGCCAAAATAAACAAGCAAAGAAACTGCATCAACAATTGTTGTTATAAAGGGACTTGCCATAACCGCAGGGTCCAGCTTCATTTTTTTCGCAATTATAGGAAGAATGCAACCTATAAACTTTGCGCTTATAACGGTAAGGCACAAGGTAAACGAAACAACAAGCGCTACATTATTTGTAATGCCGGGAGTTTTAAGCATCAACCCATCAACAACAATAATTTTAACAAAACATGCCAACGCTAAAGAAACACCGCAAAGAATCGAAACGCGGAATTCCTTCCACATTACCTTGAAAACATCCTTCAGTTCGATTTCACCAACAGATAAGCCTCGGATTACTGTAACAGATGCCTGGCTACCTGAGTTACCACCTGTACCCATTATCATTGGTATAAAGGCAGTTAAAACAACTAACCTTGAAAGTGCATCTTCAAATGAAGAAATGATTAAACCTGTAAAGGTGGCGCTGAGCATAAGAAGAATTAACCACGGAATTCTGCCTCGCCAAAGCTCCCAAACCGAAATTCTGAGATAAGGCTTATCCGTAGGCGCAATAGCCGCCATTTTTTGGAAATCTTCCTCTGCCTCTTCCTGAATAACATCAATAGCATCATCGAACGTTACAATACCTACCATACAGTTTTCTTTATCAACAACCGGTATTGAAACCATATCGTATTTATCAAAAAGCTGAGCAACCTCTTCTTTATCGGTAAGTGTTGTAACTGTTACGAGATTTTCATCCATAACATCTACTATAAGCTCATCATCGTCGCAGGTAAGTAAATCCATTGCGGTTATAAAGCCTAAAAGCCTGTGCTTTTCAATAACATAGCAAATGCTGACTGTTTCTGTATGATCGCCTCGGGATTTTATCTTTTTAAGAGCATCACCGATAGTCATTGTAGGATAAAGGCTTATATATTCAAGAGTCATAATGCTGCCGGCACTATCCTCCGGATAATTCAAAATTGAATTTATCGCGTCTCTTTTATCTCCTGCAGCCGCAAGTATTCTTTCAACAACGTTTGCAGGCATTTCTTCAATAACATCAACGGTATCATCTATGAACATATCGTCCATAATATTTTTTAACTCGCTATCGGTAAAGGTTTCCAGAAGCACCTGCTGCTGTTCCGGCTCTAAGTAACTGAAAACCGATGCTGCATTCTCTTTAGGAATAAGCCTGAACAAAAGCACCATTTGCTTATCCTCAAATTCCGGCAAAAGCAACGCTGTATCAACCGGATTCATAGTATCAAAAATACTTTTTATGGCTTTATATTGTTTTTCCGAATAAAGCCTTTCAAAAACTTCTTTTGTCAAATTCCGTTCCTCCTTTGTTAGCGATGAAAACCACCGTTTTCGCAGATTAGGTAACGGGTTAAAGTAAACCAAAAATAAAACTGAGTCCTAAGACTCAGCGACACAAACCAACGCCAAAAGCATAGCTTTTGACATAATAATGCAAACCACAAAAAGTGTTAACAACCTGCAATATCATCAGGCTGTATCGCTGATTTTATAAAAATGCTACTTCGCCCATGTCCGCTACTGCCCGAATCCATTATGTTGTCACACTCCTTTATTATGATATCCACATTTAAATATAAACCACCACAGAAAATTTGTCAAGAAAATATGCGATATAATTAAAAAATAAAAAAGGAGTCCGAAGACTCCTTTTAATTAAAACAATGACATAATTACTGCAAGTAAATCGTTCATCAACCAGTTCCAAAAAGCTATCAGTCCTGTGTATTGAGAAGTTCTTACCTGACCGCAAACCTTGCAAACCTTATCCTCGCTTGTTGCGTCTGAGCCAAGAGTTGTGTGACCCTCTTTATCTACTTGACCATCGCAATCCTGGCACTCTCTCCAATGGTACATACCATCGTATTTATATTCACCATCAGGATTGTGTTCTACAATAAGAGTACAAGTGTTATCCGAATACTCAAACTCACCGATTTCATTAGCAACGAAATATCTGATTTCTTTACCATCATCTGCCTCAGTAAGAGGACTCATATCATAGGGAATCCAAACTCCATCCACAGTTTTAATCTGCCAACCTTGAGAATAAACATCAAACTCTGGCATTTCAATATTAATAGCTTGACCGGGACAAACCCTTACTACAACAGGAATTTCTCCTACTGTAATATCAAGAGCTGCACTTGCAACGCAAGATAAAACACTGAAAAGAAGACATACAGTAATTAAAGCAGCAAATACTCTTTTTTTCATATTCATACTTTCCTTTCAAAGACAGTTTTTTATATATTACCATTTATAGCAGAAAATTGCAAGTGTTTTAATAAAAAACTGTTTTCTTTACTCAAAATTTACAATTTGATTTTTCTCCGCTGACTCAAAAATGGCTTCCATAAGCTTCATAAGTCGGCGCTGTTGATTATGAGTTACAAGCTGTTGCGCTCCGTTTCTTAACACATCATAAATGTTGTTATAGTAATCCACCCATTCTACATAAATCTTTTCAAAGGGGAATTTTTTAATTGTTTCATCTGTACGAGGAGCCATTGTTTTGGTAATACCTGCACCTGCCTGAATGGGAACCGCATCGATAGTTTCCCAATCTTTGATTTTTACTATTTCACCGTTCATATCCCAATCGCGGATAATCGCTGTTCCGTTTTCTCCGCAAACATACCAGCGAGGAGCCTCGATAAAGTTGTTTGTAAACACCTCTACAAGGCATTCCGGACCATCTTCAAACTTCAGAATAGCCCTGAAGCCGTCATCTACCTCGTCGTTTGTGATATTTGTCATAGTGGCATAAACACTTTCGAGCTTTTTACCCTCGTTAAGCATCAAAATCTGATCAAGCAAATGAACACCCCAATCAAGCAGCATTCCTCCACCATGCTGCTTTTCGCGGCGCCAATCCCCCGGAATTCCGCGAGAGCCATAAACCCTCGAATCTATGGCAAAAACTCTGCCAAGCTCATTGGTTTCTATAACCTTTTTCACCATGCGGTAATCATTATCCCAACGCCTGTTTTGGTGAACAGTAAAAAGTTTACCTGTTTCATTTGAAACAGCAATCATCTCTTCTAAATCAGCTGAACACATGGTTACGGGTTTTTCGCTGATAACTGCCTTTCCGGCTTTCATGGCAGCAATAGCGATTTCTTTATGCACGTCATTATATGTAGCGCAAACTATAAGCTCTATTTTTTCATCCGCAAGAACGCTTTCAAAGCTCGGGTATACGTATACACCGTTTTCCTCAGCAATGTGGCATCTATCTTCTTTTATATCGTAAATGCCTGCAAGCTCAAATTTTTCCATATAAGAAATTTTATCTGCATGGTATTTACCCATTCCGCCGTATCCCACAACGGCAACTTTTATCTTATCCATATTAAAATCCTTCTATCTGTGTATATGTAAAAACTGCGTTATATAAAACGAGAGAAAATCGCAAAGGGCGCGTGCAATACTTTTTATTTAAGCGCTTAGTGTGCGTGGATTTTGTGATTTACGAGCCCCGAAGCGTACAACAGTACGCGAGTTCGGGTGAGAAAATCGCAAAGGGCGCGTGCAATAAGCTCTTAAATCCACCAAGCTGCCTCTAAACCTTCTTTTATTATGCATTTTTTAAGAAGTTCAACGGCTTTTTCCAATCCTTCATTCTGGCTCATGAGAGAATCCTCGTGTTCAATGGAAATAGCGTAATCATAACCAACCATACGGAGATTGCTGATTACATCGCGCCAATAGCCTTCTCCGTTACCGAATCCAACGGAACGGAAAATCCAGGAGCGGTTAATTTCATCTGCATAAGATTTTGTATCAAGAACTCCGTTAACAGCAGTATTAAGAGCATCAATTTTAGTATCTTTCGCATGGAAATGGAAGATTGCATTTTCTTTACCTAATGCGCGAATAACTGCAATCGGATCCATACCCTGCCAAATAAGATGAGAAAGATCAAGATTTGCTCCGATTTCCTTACCTACTGCAGCGCGAAGCTTTAAAAGACTTTCTGTGTTATAAACGCAAAAACCGGGATGGAGCTCAAGAGCAATTTTATCAACACCATGAGCGGTGCTGAATTCAACAAATTCCTTCCAATAAGGAATAAGCACCCGGTTCCATTGATAATCAAGAATTTCACCAAAATCATTTGGCCACGGGCAAGTTACCCAGTTAGGATATTTAGATGTTTCGCAATCACCCGGGCAGCCTGAAAATGTGTTAATTTGATGAACACCTAACTTTTCTGCAAGAAGCACTGCTTTGCGCATATCCTCATCAAAGCTTTTCGCAATTTCTTTATTGGGATGAACAGGGTTACCATGGCAACTCAGAGCGCTTATTTCAACATTATATTTTTTCAAAAGAGCCTTAAACTCCTCAAGGGCTTTGTCATCATTTAAAAGAATATCCGGATCTGCATGGGCTTTTCCGGGAAAGCCTCCGCAACCTATTTCTACCATTTCAAGACCCAACGAAGCAAAATATTTTAACGCTTCCTCTAAAGAAACTGAACCTAATAAATTTGTAAGAACGCCTAATTTCATTTCAATTACCTCTTTTAAAAGTTTTCTTTAAGCCATTTGTAGCTTCTTGCAATATCTTCAAGACCTGTTGGAACAGGGTCATCATTCTCAAGAATAACCCAATCCATACCTACGGATTTTACTCCTTCAACTATATTTCCCAGGTTGTTTTCGCCCTCACCCAAGGCTTTGGGCTTATGGTCGATACCATCCTTGATATGAACAAGATAAATTTTTTCTTTATGCTCATTGAGATATTTATAATTATCTATACCTGCACAAAAGCTCCAATATGTATCAAGCTCCAAACCGCAACAACCTTCTGAAATAATATCCATTGCGGTTTTTCCATCCTTTAAATCGCTGAATTCTTCGGTGTGGTTATGGTAGTATGTAGCCATACCTAACTCTTTTGCTTTTTCACCGGCAGCACCAAGAATTTCGCCTGTTTTTTTAGCCTCTTCATAGGTTGAATGGGGAGCACCGCCAACACCGATATATTTGCAACCGAGTGTTTGGTGATATTTGAGCGTTTCTTCTAAATTCTCGGGCAAGAAATCTTCAATACCTTTATGAGTGCCTACAATTTCAAGACCCAATTCATTGCATCTATCGCGCAAAGCCTCTGCAGAAAGATCAAAATAGCCGGCAAATTCAACACCGTCAAAGCCAATTTCTTTAACCTTTCCAAGAACTTCAAGCATATCCTCGCCTGTTTTTATATGGTCTCTTACAGAGTAAAGTTGAACTGCAAATTTCATTGTTTTTTCTCCTTAGAAATAAATTGGTTTGTTAATTTTTGCGGATTCATATATTGCTTCAAGAATCCTTGTTACACAAAGTGCCTGGCGGGGTAAAACAACAGGGTCTGTATCATTTCTTATTGCATCAATCCATGAATGCGCTTCCATTTCTGCAGGAGAACCATCCTTCTGACCCTCAAAGAAAGCTGCTCCGCCTGCTTCAAGATCGGGAAGCTCTATGCATTGACGTTGATTTTTTATGTAGTTAATCCTTGCTTGATCATTTAAGGTATCGGCTCCGCCTTTATCGCCGCAAATCATATAGCAGGCTTCATTAGGCTCTGCAATATTAAGCGCCCAGCTTGATTCCAGGTTAATAACTGCGCCATTTTTCATTTTTATAAATCCAAAAGCAGAATCTTCAACGGTATATTCTTTAGGATCCCACTTACCCCAAGCATTACCCTGCTCCTCCTGGTCGGCAAGCTTGCGGAAGGTTTGACCAACTACCATTTCAGGCTCATAATTATCCATAACCCAAAGAGTCATATCAAGGGCATGGGTTCCGATATCAATAAGAGGGCCGCCGCCCTGCTCATACTCGTTAAGGAAAACTCCCCACGTGGGAACTGCTCTTCTTCTTATTGCGAGAGCTTTACCGTAATATATTTCACCAAACTCGCCATTTTCTGCACATTTTTTCACATAAAGATTTTGCGGTGTTTGGCGGTTTTGGTAACCTATAGAAAGTTTTTTTCCTGTTCTTTCTGCTGCCTCGCACATCGCAAGAGCTTCCTTATAGGTTTTTGCCATAGGCTTTTCGCACATAACATGCTTGCCTGCTTCAAGGGAATCAATTGTTATAAAGCTATGAGAGCGATTGGGTGTGCAAACATGGATAACATCTATGCTTTCATCTTTTAAAAGCTCCTTATAATCCTCATACACTTTTGCATCAGGAGTACCAAACTCTTTTGCTGCCTTTTGCGCTCTTTCAGGAACAATATCACAAAAAGCAACCATCTCAACACCGCTTACGGTTTTAAGCGCAGGCATATGCTTTCCGTTAGCAATTCCACCGCAGCCTATTATACCGATTTTCAATATTTTATCCATAAAAAATCCACCTTTCCACCTTGAAACGAAGGCATTTCATTACCTTCTATTATATTGCTTTTGCTCTATATTTCAACAAAATTTTGAAATTTTAAATGCCAAAAATTCACCGTTTCTTTTGGGAAGAATACACATAAAACAGCCTGTAAAAAAGGAGGCTTCTTTATTGTTTAATGGGTTCCTGCAGCTATCATACTGCAAGAACCCATTTGATTTATATTCTTATGTGGTCTGCTCTTTTTTCTCAGCTTCTTTTACACCATAGAAATGAATAACATTCATATCCTCTTGCATATCAAGCCCGTGAGAGCCGCAATCCCCATCGATTTCATGGCAACCGTGGTCAGGCAAAAAGCCATAAAGCACATTATGATGTTTCCACTTGTTGTTAATATCTTCTACCATTTTTTTATAAAAAGCTATGTTCTTGTGGAGCGCATCAAAGGCTTCAGGGGATTCGGGACCGAATTTATGCATCCTTCCGTCATAATCCCCGTTATAAATTACGATTAAATCATATACATCCTCATCAATAAGGCTAAGAGCTTTTTCATTAACCTCTTCAGGTGTATCATAAATATAATAGCTCATTTCTCTTTCAAGAAATATCATAGAAATGCTATCCCGAACGGTTGAAACTATAGCACAACGCTTTCCCGCCTTTATAAAGCAATCAAAAAGCGTTTCTGATTTTAAAACGGGCTTTTCATACTTTTGAATCCCATGAACCTCCGGCATTACGCCTGTATACATTGAGCCGAAGCAGACCGGGGTAACGCTTGGCATAACCGACAACATGGGAACCGCAATATCCGAACAAAGAACCGCTTCAGTAAATTTATCTGTATATTTCTGATAAAGCCAAAGAGCTACCGCATCGGGATTATACAGCACAACTCTATCACATTCTTTATTATCCAATTTTTTCTTTGCCAAAGCCAAAACCAAGGAATTGGCTTTTTCGCAATCATCCTTTGGGCTTATCCCTGCTAAAGCCAATACTGTGTTTTTTACTGATGTTATGCAAATTGAACTGTAAATATCTGCCATTTCTTCTCCTAATATTTATAAAAACCGCAAAGATGATCTTTGCGGTTTTATAATTAAAGCATTTGTTTTCTGAGTTCTTCTGCTGACTTTATTGAAAGATAAGCCGGAGGAATATCAAAAACAGTTTTGCATCCGCTTTGACCTTCTTTGTTAAGCCTATAAGCCGCTCTGGCATAAGCCACTATAACGCTTGATGTAAACTCAGGGTTTGAATCCAGCTTAAGACTATATTCAATAACGTGGTTATTTTCAAGATTCTGTCCTGTTTTTCCTGTTCTTATAACAAAACCGCCATGAGGAATACCTTTATGGTCGCGATCAAGCTCTTCTTGAGAAATGAAATGAACCGTTGTGTCATATTCATCAAAATAGTTCTTCATTGTTACTATTTCTTTTTCGATTCTTTCCAGATCTGCACCGGCTTCTGCAACAACAAAGCACTCTCTGGTGTGCTTTTGTCTTGTTGTTAATTGAGGCCGGGAGCCGCTCCTTACCGCATCAAGAGCCGCATCAACAGGTATAGTATATTGCCTTGCATCAGCAACACCATCAACGCGCCTGATTGCATCGGAATGACCCTGGCTTACACCCTTACCCCAAAAAGTATAATCTGCTCCATCAGGCAAAATACAACTTCCGTAGAGCCTGTTAAGAGAAAACATTCCCGGATCCCAACCAACAGAAATTATGCCGATTTTTCCGCTTTTTTTTGCAACATTATTAACATTCTCAAAATGAGCAGGAATGTTTTTATGGGTATCAAAGCTATCAACAACATTAAAATGCTCAGCCATCGCAGGCGTTTGAACAGGTAAATCTGTTGCACTACCTCCGCACATTATAAGCACATCAACATCTTCTTTATGATTTAAAACATCTGCAGTATTATATACAGGCGCACCGGAAATTGTTTTGACTGACGCAGGATCGCGACGAGTAAAAACGCAGGATATTTCCATATCAGCATTTTGCTTTACCGCACACTCAACGCCTTTAGCAATGTTTCCGTAGCCGTAGAGACCAATTTTTATCACGATACATCACTCCGTTTTTTAATAAAAATACCTTTTCATTCTATTACCATTTTTTTTTGCAGTCAATAGTTTTTTATTCATTTGAGGCATTTTTTTGCTTTTTATTTTTCACTTCGGAGCCAAGCTTCAATATTCTCTCGCTTTTTTGCTTATAAAGATATTTATCCGCAGCGCCGATAAACTCTGCTATACTTTTCACTTCCGGGGTGTATTTAAAATAACCAATGCTCATATGCAAATTATAAGATTTGCCATGTTTTTCCGTTTCCTCCTGAAGCTTTTCATTTATCAGAATGCAAAACTCCTTAGGGTTGAACTCGGGCTTCACCTCACCCACTATTACAAATTCATCGCCACCATAGCGACTAACAAAAAAGCTTGTTTTCCTTACTGCATTTTTAAGCGCATCTGCCGCAATTGTTATTGCCAAATCGCCCTCTAAATGACCATGCTTATCATTTATTTTTTTAAAGTAATCAATATCCATTATAAAAAGATATAAGTCCTTATGCACATTTCGGTTTTTCATAACCCTGTCAAGATACTTTACCATTTCAGACCTGTTATTAAGCTTAGTTAGCGGGTCAATGGATATCAACTGTTCGCGAG
Source organism: Acutalibacteraceae bacterium (assembly GCA_045604445.1). Taxonomy (GTDB): domain Bacteria; phylum Bacillota; class Clostridia; order Oscillospirales; family Acutalibacteraceae; genus DTU089. Next base: position 23,655 of record JAZUOA010000077.1, on the reverse strand, counting down.
TGCTCACATAAACCTGAAGCGCCGCAAATGTAACACCTGCGCTTATCATGGGCGAGCCAATCAGGAGAACCTGCATAACCCCTGCTATCAAAGGGAATATGCAGAATGATGCCAAAGTTCTGTATTTTTCTTTTTTGAGATAATTATCCTTATAAAACGACCTTATAAATGCTTTCATAGAGGTGAGCAAAATGTAGAAGAAGCATATCACTATATGAACAATGTATAAATCGCCTCGTTCATATTCGCCATTTTCATTTATAAAGAAAACCCAATTTTTCCAATATGAGCCTATGATTATAGTTATACCGGTTATAAACGGAATAAGACTTATAATCAAGCCTTTTTTGGTGCTGATTGTTCTGGATTCCTGCTCGCTCTCAGCATAAAGATACCACATATACGAAGAAACCAAAGTGAAAATATGGTAAATGCTGTTAGCAATAAAATCCACCGAATCAGAAAATTGCCATTGGTAAGAAAAATCTATTACGCCCCAAATCAAATCACTTGCGCATAAAATTGCAGAGGACATAATAAAAAGTGAATACATAGACTGGGACATGCGCTTATCAGAGCTTTTTAAAATTCTCAACAGGATCATTATAAGAATACTGATACAAAAAATATTTAATGCGCAATAAAGCACACCCTCCATATCATACATATTTTCACCATCCTTTTCTTACTTTTACGTTTTTACCAAAAGCACAACCGTCTCCACATGGGCTGTGAAAGGAAACATATCAACAGGTTGAATTTTTTTCACCTTATATCCGTTTTTGGTAAGATAAAATAAATCCCGTTGTTGCGTTTCGGGGTTACAGGAAATATACACTATTTTTTCAGGTGCAAGGCAAACTGCGCTTGAAAGAAATTTTTTATCACTGCCGGCTCTGGGCGGATCCATAAAAAGAACATCGCATTTTTCGCCTTGTTCCTTCATGGATAGCATAAATTCACCTGCATCTGCGCAAATAAAGCTGATGTTTTCAATTTCGTTGAGCTTTGCATTTATTTTTGCATCCCTTACAGCATCGGGATTAAGCTCGCACCCGATTACCTCGCCTGCACCCTTGGAGGCAACAATGCCTATAGTTCCTATTCCGCAGTAAGCATCTATTACCTTTTCCTTGCCGCTCAAAGAGGCAAACTCTATTGCTTTATTATAAAGAATTTCTGTTTGAATAGGATTTATCTGGTAAAACGATGAAGGCGATATTCTGAAACGGCATCCGCATAAAACATCTTCAATATATCCCTTGCCGTGAAGCACGGTTTGCTTATCTCCCAGAACCATGCTTGTAAATTTATTATTCACATTTTGAACTATTGTTGTTATTTCAGGATGAAGCTTCAAAAGCTCCTTTATAAAATCATTTTTTGAGGGGAACAAATTCGTGCCTGTAACAAGCACAACCATTATTTCACCCGTTAAAAATCCGTGTTTAATGAGCACATGGCGAAGAAAACCTTTTGATGCGCGCTCATCGTAAACCGTAAGCTTAAAGCTTTTTACAAGCTGCCTTATTGAGCAAATAATTTCATCAGCCTTTTCATCTTCGATAAGGCATTTTTCAGTTTTAACAATATTATGAGTGCTGGATTGGTATACGCCTGAAATAATCTCTCCTCCACGGGTTCTTCCGAAAGCCGCCTGAACCTTATTTCTATAATGAAGAGGATTGTGCATACCAATTATTGGGGAAACTCTATGAAATCCCGCCAAAAGCTTTATAACCTTTGCCTGTTTAAACCTGAGTTGTTCCTCGTAACTCATATTCATAAGCTGACAACCGCCACATTTTCTCGAAACCGGGCAAATTCTGTTTTTTGAAGATTTTTTATTTTGAGACATTAGAGGAGTCCTTTTCTTTCTCAGCTATAGCATTTGTATTCATACTATTTTTATATACAAAAAAGCGGCAGAATAAAAATTCAGTTACCATATTGGTTGCCATTGTCACACCTAATATAAGGTATTCAGCAAAATCCCACGATAGCTTTTGAGCCGCTATTTCTCCGAGAATAACAGAAACCGGGGTAAACACACAGTAAAAGCCAAAAACCTTAAGCATAGCAATAGGAATGTTGGTTGCAGATTTAAAAGTAAATCTTCTGTTGAATGTAAAGTTCCAGATAACAGAAAGAATAAGAGCAATTAAATAATACGCGCCATATTCTGAATTGAAAAACCATTTTGAAAAAGCATTGGTTCCTTGAATTTCAGGCATTAACTCGTTTAACAGAGTAAATGCTACAACCTGAATTACACCCGCAGATGCTGAAAAGCACGCAAATTTTATAGCCTGAAGTATATTATCTTTTTTACTTAATTTTTCCATAACAATTACCCCAAATTCTTATTTATATTTTCAGTATACCATACATAAAAATATATTGCAAATATATAATACTCACATTATAAGAAAGAAAAAACTAACCCCCAAGCAAAAGCTTGGGGGTGTTGTACGCAAAAAGAATCAATAGATACCTGTTGCCATGTAAAGTATTTCTTTAGCATCAGCTGTTGTGATCTTTTCATCCTCATCAATATCGCCGAGAAGAAGCTGATCTTCTGTTGCCTTTAATTGACCTGCAGCAATTTTAAGAGCGATTCTTGCATCAGCTGTAGTAACGCTACCACTCTTATCCATGTCGCCTATAATACCTTTTGTTACGATAGGCTTAGTTGTTCTCTTATATGTGTTATAAAGGAAGAACTGAGGATAATTTTCAACATCAGTTGTAACTGTCTGCTGTTTGGAAGCACCAAGAAGCATCATAATTATATCAGTTGAACCATTGTCAGCATCATAACTATGCTGAAGGTTCTTGATAAACCATGTGTACTCAGGGAACATACATGTTGAAGCATCAACCTTGCAATCCCATGAAACGTGGTTGTGGTCATCTTTAATAGCTTGCTCGTGGATATTTGCCCAATCATCATGAGCCTGAAGATATTTAGAGCAAGTAGCTCCGCCACTCCAGTATTTAACATCGATAATTGTATCGCTCTGCTCAAATTCGTTGCTTACGGGAATCATCTGGCAGTTGTAACCACCAACGATACCAAACTTCATACCATCTGCCATTGCATCTTCAATAATTGCTTTAGCATCTTTCTGAATATCATAGTAAGCATTGATTTTTGCTTCATAAGCTGCATCAATTGAATCACCGAAGATAAACTCTTTACCAGGTGCAAAATCCTCTTCAGGAACAAGGCTCCAGAAGCCGGGCATACCTGCGATATAAGGAGTAACTGTATATCCATAAGAACGATCAACTATATTGGACAATGCTAAGTTGATATCACCAAAGTATTCACCTGAAAGGTCTTCCCAGGTTGCTATAAATGAAATAATGAAAGCAGCAATGTGAGTTGTAGCACTAACGTTTGCAAGCTGAACAAGGTAGTTTTCAACTGCAAATGCATCAATTTCAAGGTTATCGATAACAACGTTACCTGCAAGGCTTGTTCCCTGCCATGCGGGAGAAACAAAAACAAGATTATTTACAAGCTTGCCTCCGTTAGCTGCAAGATAAGCAAGAACGATGTTTGCACCTAAGCTATAACCGATAAGGTTAACCTTTTTTACGCCGGTATCCTTAACAACTGCATTGATATATGCCTTTAATTGAACTGCAACATCAATAGGAGATTCGCGCCAATCATAGCTGAAATTATAAACATTTTCTTCGCCGTATTCCTCAGCATAAACCTGAGCAAAAGGAGCAAGAGCTGCTTTCTCTTCATCAGTATATGTTGACATAGGCTTTGTTTTCTGATAGAAACCGATTGTGTCATCAATAGGAGTTCCGTCAGGATTATAGCCGATAGGCTCAATATACTTATTAACAACGGGGAAGAAATCTGCTGCGAATTTATCATAATCCTTCTTAGCTACACCGTAACTAATCCAGCTTTTTATAAAAGCTCCACCGATTTCTTTACCTAAAGCAGTTACAGATTCCTCATCGCTGGGGAAAATGGGAGCTTCATCAGCTGTGCCGAAATTTTTATAAAGCTCTGTTGAGAAGATACCATCAACAATAATGAGAGGGTATGTTTTTGCAGCCGAAACGGGCATAACAAAAGCAAGAGCCACAAGCACTATTGCCATAGTAACGCTAACAATTTTCTTAGTTGCTTTCATTTTAATCCTCCTAATAATAGATACCGATAACAATACACATTACAGTACGCTACCATATATACAAACCGATTTTATCACACAATTCAACTAATTGCAAGAGTATTGACAAAAAATTCAATTTAGTATTTAACGATTTTATCATAAATTTATTGTGTAAATTACATAAATTTCAATTTTCTAATTTCAAAGATATTTCTCCTGAGGATAAAACCGTTTTTTCACCATTTTCAAAAGTAACCTCAAGTTCACATGCATTCGTTATATTGTTTACCCTTGCTTTTTTCTTTTGCTCACCCGAAAGCACAAAAACATCTTTTCCTATAACAAAATTTCTCCTTATATATTCATCTGTATGGTAACCCATACCTATACCATTATATAAATTAAAAAACTCGTTTATTATTTCACCGCAAAGCCTATTCCGCAAATTTTCGCTTTCTTTTGAAAAAATTGCACCTGCAATGTTTTTGATTTCCTCGGGAAAATCGTTTTTAGGCTCATAAACATTTAATCCTATCCCCAAAACTGCATAAGATAGCTTTTTATTTTCAATATCAATCGCAGATTCAGTAAGAATTCCGCAAACCTTTTTTTCGCCAACAAAAATATCATTAACCCATTTTATTGATGGGCTCACCCCAAACTTTTCGAGAGCTCTGCAAACTGCAACAGCAGCCGCAGTTGTTATTCCGAGAGCCTGCTCGGGTTGCAATTGTGGCTTTAAGAGGATGCTCATATAAAGACCTGTGTTATCAGGTGAGAAGAAAGAACGCCCTCGCCTTCCTCTTCCTTGGGTTTGATGGCAAGAAATTATAATATAACCCTCGTTTTTTTCTCTGTTCTTTTTTACTTCATCATTAGTAGACCCTACTGATTCTTTCACAACTACTTCTATCTTATTTTTCATTTCTTCATTCAAGCATTTTTTTATTTCGTGCATTGAAATTTTGTCAACCATCGCAACCCCTCCTTTCAAGAGCAAAAAACACCGTCCGAAGACGGTGTTTTGAAAAGTCATAAATCAGTACGCAATTGTATATTCGGTATAAACGCCGATACCAACCTTTGCATTATCAATGCTTGCAACAAGAAGCTTTGCAGAAAGCTGGAGGATACAAGGTGCATCAACTGTAAGAGCTACAAGGTTGCCTGTTGATTTCTCAATTTTTGCAACTGTTGTAACATTTTCATAAGCAATTGAAATATTGCTTAAAGAAAGACCCGGAACAGAGCTGATGGAGCCTGTAATTGTTTCTTCCTGAATAACGCCGCAAAGAGAGCCAACACCGGGACCACCTGATTTAGGATTAACTTCGTCTTTACCCTTGATGGTAACTATGTAATAGTTGCCCTCTTCCTTGCATTCCGCAGAAGCAATTCCGCCAACAGTAAGCGCTGCCTGAGCATTTTCGGGAGGAAGCTTTTCCTTTGTCCACTCTTCGTTCTTAGTTTCAATTTCTTCTTTGCTGCCAACCATAAACATACCCATAAGAGAGGATGCAGCACTTGAAAGACCGCCTGCTTCAACAATGCCCTTATAGTTGGTAGCACCGTCTTTAACGCGGATAACCTTTGTAGCCTTTGCCTTTGCGTTGTTAACAGCTTTGTTATACATATCAACAATCTGCTGGTCGGTAAACTTGCCGGAAGGAGTAGCAGGAGCCTTGTTGTCTGTTGCAGGCTTATCTGTTGATGTATTCTTATCAGATGTATTATTCTGTGTGCCTGTATTTGTTGAATTGTTTGTTGCAGTATTACCTGTTGCGGTATTGCCTGTTGCGGTATTACCTGTTGCAGTATTATCAGTTGCAGTGTTACCTGTTGCGGTATTGCCTGTTGAGCCTGTTTGACCGGCAGGAGTTTGAACTGTTGCATTGGACTGAACCTGCTGAGTTGCTGTTCCGTTTTCTCTTGAAGCAACAATAAGCATAACAGAAGCCATATTGTTAGCTGTAATAAGAGCAATAACAACTGTAACCGCTGCAAGCCCTAAGACTATTTTTTTAATAGGTGACATATTCATTACATGCACACTCCATTCCATAATATAAGTACAACTATTATAAATAAAGAAAGCGAAATTGTCAATATATTTCGCATAAAACAAAATGCTTCTCCAAACAAATTTTAAAGTCAGTATTGTTTATTTTGCATAATTATTGTAGAATACTATCCATAATGAATATTTTGGAGATAAAAATGGAAAACAAAAACAACCTCAAACCGAATATCTTTTCCGGCTTCACCTCGGCAATGCTTATAGGCTCATATTCCCTTGCAATAAGCGCTGCCGCAGGGTTTAATATGTTATCGTTCATTTTATGCGCTGTTATCTGTGCGCTGTTATCAATAAAAAACAACAATAAGATTTTTGCACCTCACCCGTTTCTTTTAGTTCCCGTTCTTTATATTGCAGGAGCTTCAAACTCACTAACCCTTGTTCTCAGCGTAGCTCTCGGAACAATTTTTTGCGCCTTAATTAAAAAGCCCTTAAGGAAAATTCAAATCCCCGATTATGTTCTTGCCGGTGGCGGCTTAGCATTAGCCTTATGTGCTACCGTGCTTTTAACTAACCAATATTTTGGTATAGGCTCTATCGGAGCAGAGGCATTAGATATGCTTAAATCCTACCGTTCCTTGGGCTTTCACCCGAATTTCAGAGGGCTTTTATACGGAACAGTTACCCTTTTTGCAATGATAACCTACCCCTTTAAATTCAAAAAGCTTAATAAATACCTGCCTGCCGAATTTGTAACCTTACTCATTCCCCTCATAATGAATTTATTTTTAAACCCCGAGGTTAAGCTCACAACAATCAACGAAATCGGCTTTATGGGTAATTCTTTTAATGGTTTTGAAGGCTTCTTCTCTCAGGAAATCAATTACCGTATTCTTTTCAGAGGCTCTTTATCTGTAGCCATTATTCTTTCGGCATACAAAAGCAACAACCATAGAAGATTTTCACTTGTAAATATGGCAAACGGTGCCTTGACAGGCATCCCTGTTAAAGAATATTCGCTATTCAGATATAATGGTCTTTCCGCAATTATTTGCATTATCTCTTTACTTTTGTCTGTAATTCTTTTCCCGAATATAATTATGCGAATTCCTGCTCATTGCATAGGTGCAATGCTTATTGTTGCCGCTTGGCAGAGCGTTCCCTATAAAAATCTTGCTGCCGCTTTCAAGAAAAATGCTGTTCTTTCTTTAATAAGCATTATCGGTATTTGCGTTGAATTTATCCTTTTCGGAACCTTTTACGGATTTTTGTTATGCTTTATATTAACCTTTATTGAGGAGAAAAAACATGGTAAAAGATAAGAAAAAGCTTGCAAGAATAATTGCTACCTGGGTTGTTACCTGGGTTATGCTTTCTGTTTTCATTTTAGATATTGTAGTTGTTGCAATTTCAAACAAGCAAGTAAATGAAATTAAAATAAACGATGAAGCTTTTGATTATTCTTCCGGTGATGACAGAATCCATTTTCTTAACACGGCAAATTCCGATTGCATAATAATTGAAAGCAACGGTCTTTTCGCTCTTATAGATTCCGGAGAAGGCAACGAAAACCCCCGAAGAAAAACAGAATACAAGGGATACCGCGATGAAGTTATAAGCTATATTAAAAAGGTTGCCTCTGATGAGAACGGTAATGTTAATTTTGAGTTTATTTTAGGCACACATATTCATTACGACCACGCCGGTAATTTTGAAGATATTTTTGAAGACGAAAAAATCTCTTCTAAGCTTGCTTACTTCAAAGAATTTGACACAAGCGTTTCAACTGAAATGGAATCAGAGGATTGGGGCAACAAAGAAACCTACGAAAAAATAATCAAAGCCCTGAAAAAGAGAGATATACCAATTGAAAGCAGTTTGCCAACTGAAGAATTTGCTTTCGGTGATTTCACTCTTAAATTTATTAACACTGTAACCCCTGATGAATTAAAAACAAAAGGAGAAAATGCAAGCAGCGTTGGTGTGATTGTGGAAAAAGGCAACAAAAGGGCCTTTTTGGCTGCAGATTTTACAAACAGCTCAGGTCTTGAAGCCCTTTATGCATCTGAAATAGGCGATGTTGATTTATTAAAAATAGGCCACCACGGCTACTATGGTTCTTCGTCAAAACCATTTTTAGAAGAATTAAAACCCGAGATTGCCATTTGCACTAACTATATCGGGAAAATTTACCCCAATGTTAAATGGAATTTAACTATGGTTGCAAAAGCGCCTACATTTTCAACCGAACACCGCAACGGCATTATAGCCACCTTTACAAACGACAATAAAATCCTTTTAACTCAAAACATCATGTAAAAAACTCTGTTTGCCTTAAAAGCAAACAGAGTTTTTTATACTGCATTTTATATTGTATGTTTTTCTATAATCTTTTTATTATCGTTAAAAATTATATCAATTGAATCCTTCTCGAAAATAAAGCCGGAGCCTGCAAACTCATTCTTATGCTTATTAACATTTGAGCCTACCACAATAGTGCAGGGTTGCCCTAAAGCATCATTTTCGCAACCCGGCTTATCAACTGAAAATTTATGAATATGGCCACAAATCATTATATCGGGCTTAACGTTTTCCTTCAAAAGCCTTGCCCAATATGAAAAAGTTTCTTCTTCAATATTAAAAGGTGATTCATATTTTCTTGTGAAGGGATTATGGGCAACAATTATTTTTTGCTCAACGCCCTCTGCCTCATATTCGTTTTCCGCATTTTTGATAACGCTTTCAATATAGGCAGTTTCTCTTTTTCTGAAATTACTGCAACAAACCATATTGCCGTATTCCTCGTTGGTGTCAGGCTTATCCTCGCCGCAATCAATAACAATACCCCACAATTTACCTAATCTGAAAGTGAAATATGATTTTCCGTTTAAGCAAGGAGTATATTCCTCAATGTTTTCAGCGTATATTCCGCGTGTGTCATGGTTTCCCCTTGAAAAAACAACGGGAATATTTCCGCCTGTTATTTCGGATATTATTTTATAAATTGTATCAAAATGCTTGATTTTTCCGCTATCCTCAGGAATATCCCCGTTAAGAATCAAAAAATCTATTTTTCCTACTTCTTTTTCAAAAAGCTTTGCCGCCGCAACAGGTAAATCTATCACATTATGGGCATCTGATATATGATAGCAAACAGGGTTTTCTCTTTTCACGGGATAAAACGAATATTTTTGTTCTTTAACAGAACCGGTCAACGAAAAATAGGGTTTTCGCTTTATAACCTGCCTGTAGCATATGGTGTATTCCCCTGCTTCATCTAATTCATTCATAGGAACAGCCATTTTATGTATTCTTCTCGCAGAACGCAAAATGCCGTTTGAATCATCATAATAGCAGGTATCGCCTACCTTCACCCACATAACTGTTTCGCAGGCTACCGGAACAACTATTTGGTATTCCTCTCCTACAGCAAAAACTGCCGGAGCTGTTTTCATTATTTTTTTCATCTTATCACTCCGAAACCATTTGAATTACAGTAGCGATAGCCGGAAAAAACACATTGAATATATGAGGGAATACAAAAGCAAATGCTATTGCCAAAACAAATGTAAGAGAATACCTTTCCAATAAAGCGCCAACATAAATTACCGCATAAAACGGAGCAAGAATTACCTTTAAAATTTTTCCTGCATTTTCATTATAAAACATATCCTTAAAGGATAAAACATCTTCAAAAGACGGAACACAGTTTGCAAGGCAAGAAATACCCATATATAAAAATACCCAATATTTTATTGAGCCTAAATCCCCTGCATATATAACTCGGTATGAACCGCTTAAAAGCAAGCAACAGCCTATTATAAAATTAAGGAAAAACGGCATGAAGCACATTGTAAAAGCCTGCTTTTTTGTTTCGCAAAGCTCATGTTCAACGTGGCCGCAAAGCTCATCAACTTTAAATGCTCTTATATCCTCTGCGGCAATAGAAGCAATTCTGCAAGCAATATGCTCCCAAAAGGTGCGAAGAACTGTTCCGAAAAACGTAATAACGCGTGTAGCAACATAAATATATATCATTGTACGTCACCTGTTCCTTCCGTAAACATCTGCGTTGCTGAAATTTTGCCTTTAAAATATTCATTCATTCTATCAGAAAACTCAATTTCCTGCTCTGCTAAAACATCCTTGTATTCTTCAACGGCATCGGCATTACCCAATTCATTTTCAATTACTATAGCTGTAAAATAAATGAGCCCATATTGGTCTATGCTTATGCCCTTATCAACTGCTTCTTTGGCTTCATCAAGCTCACCCTTTGCTATATGAGCCATAGCTTTAATCCTATATAATTCCGAGCTTTCAGGGCTTTCTTCAACGCCTTTGTCTGCCCATTCCACCGCTTTGTTAAGCTTGCCTGACATACGGTAAATGTTTGAATAAAGAGCGTAGGCATCATCACCCTCGCGATTGCTTTTGTATAAAGCATCCGCAAGAGCAGTTGCTTCTTCTGTTTTGCCTTTTTGAATATGCGCCATACCCAATTCATAAGCATAAAGCCAAAGGTAACCCGGCTCAAGCTCAGCAACCTTCTGCATATACATATACGAATCATCATACTGCTCCGCAGTGTAGGCAAACATATATTGACAAAAACGAACTATCGCCTCGCTGCTTTTTACATTTCGCGAGGTTTTACCATCAGCGGATGTAACAGTCACTTCAGTATCGATAATAGAGCCGATTTCCGTCATAGCTTCTTTATAAAGCTCTTCGTCACCCGGCTTTAAGCTCGCATATTTATCCTGATTAACTACATCGTAAAACTTCTGCATAGTTCCGTAAAGAACAAGAACCTCTTCTCTGAGATTGCCATAGCTTTGATATATAGGTATTTTTTTCTCTGCTTCAGACAACGCTGTATCAACGCATTTAACAAGCTGGCTCATAGAATTAACCCCTTGAGGCATTGTTTTATAAAGAATATCTGCAACATCAAGGTAGAGCCTTTTTGCAACAGCATCCTCATCCTCAAAGGCTGAAATTGCGCCCTCATAAGCAGAAAGTGCAGAATCAAGCTTGTTTGCATTGTAATATCTATCAGCTTCGCGAATTGTATTATACTTAGCAAAATCTACTGCAAAAGAAAATGCACTTACAACTGCAACGAATATTACTGCAACCGCAAGCACAACTGAGGGCAAGCTTAACGGATACTTTTTCATAGCCTCTCTGCACTCTTTGCAATAAGCAGAGCTTTCGTCTGAAGATTTATCCTTCAACCTCTCTCCGCAGCATTCGCAAATTTCATCAGGGTCAACTGAAGCTTGCTCCTGAAAAATCTGAGCATAGCCGTTTTCAGCAAGCTCCTGCTCCGACATACCCTGAACCTTTTTTAATTCAACTCTAAATGTTTCGGCAAGCTGTTCAAGCTCATCAGCCAAGGCATCATTTGTGTAGCCTGCGGTTCCGTCTAATGCACTGGCAACCGCATCGTCGCTCACGCTTACAGAATCTGCTGCCTCTGACAACGAATCCTCAATGGGCTTCATATTATTATTTTTAATATTTTCGTCTTTCAAGGAAAAACCTCCTTAGAAATTATTGTTTTCATAATATCACTATTCGCGATAAAATTCAAATAAAAAACATAAATTCCCAAGGAGGTTAACAATTTATTTACTTTTCAAAGCTTTTATTTCTTTTTCTTTACTTTGATTTCAGGTGAAGTAAGGTCAAATAATGATGCTAAAAGTATGCATCCCACAACGGTAATTATGAGCTCGGGCACCATATAACCTGCGTTGTATTCCAAAGAATATTCCCAAACCGCTTTTGCTCCTCCGGAATAATCGCCCCAAATGGTTACGCCACTTATAAAATGGCAAATAAATCTGATTACCGAAACAACCGCACCGCCTACGGCAAGCGAAATTACAGGGCTTTTGATTTTACCTTTAAACATTCCGCCTAAGCCCAAAGCGCCAAAAGCAATAATATAATCCGCAAAAATGAGAATTAAATAAGCTGCTATTCCGCTTACATACGCAAAATTACCCATACCGAAAAGCATTTGTATAATTCCCATTGTAATGCCCGAAAAAACACCCCACCTTACACCATAACGGTAGGAAATAACTATCATTGGCACCTGGCTGAAAATCGTTACACTGCCGCCAAACGGAAACTCAACAACTGCAAGCTCTGCCAAAATAGTTGATAATGCAAGCATTATTGCCGTTTCGGCAAGGCGCCTTATTTTTTGTTTTTTTGTCAGTTCATTCATATAAAATACCTCCGAATTAAAATCTCCCTACGGCGGTAACACTGCCATAGGGAGAGAATGAGTCTGAAGTATTTTTCCTACGGCGGCATTATCCGCATCAGGTTATTAGGGTCAGAAAAGGACTGTTTTCTATCTCAGCCGGCGTCCGCCAGCACCCCTGTTTTATTTTCGGCACACCAAGGGAAACCCTTGTAAAGATGTAGCTACAAATCCTTTGTGCAAATTTATTATACAGCCTAAAACCAAAAAGTCAACTTTTTTTTACAAGTTTTTCGCCTTAAATGGTAAGTTTTCTCCATTCATTCGCCTTGATATGCGAATAAACGCCCCATTACCTTTGCAATCATAGGGAATTTTTTCGCCATCTGCCGAATTATAAATATCAGCAGATTCAGGGATTATTCCTAAAAGCCTTGCGCCAACTGTATCAATAATCGAATCAACATTTATATTTTTATGAAGCTTCTTATTAAATTTGTTAACAACAAGCCTTACCTCTTGAATACCTGCTTTGCGAACACCTCGGGCGGCAGATGCTGCCGCTCTTATGCTGATGCTGTCAGGTGTTGAAACAATAATGCAGCTGTCGCCTGATTTGGCGGAAAGCAAAAATCCGCTTTCAAGCCCTGCCGGAGCATCAAGAAATATATAGTCAAAATCCTTTTTATAAGGAGCTATGCATTCTGCGAATTTTTCAGGAGTGTATTCCGATGAAAAATCTATAGGAGCCGGTAAAAGATAAAGATTTTTTGAAACCTCTATAACAGCCTGCCTGTAATCGCAGTTACCTCTTAAAAGGTCCCCCCAATTGTAAACTGTTTTTTCTGCAACGCCTAAAAGAATATCAAGGCTTCGAACACCGATATCCATATCAACAAGAAGAACCCGCTTGCCATGTTGAGCATGAACTCTTCCGACTCCGGCGCAAAAAGAAGATTTTCCTACTCCGCCCTTTGCGGAAGCAACCGTTATAATTTTCATTTTATCACCTTAAGGAATAAGATTATTGGGCATTTGAACCGTATCATATTGAGTGCGTTGACCAAAATAATAGTTATACACAGGAACTGCCGCCTGAGAGGTCTGGCTACCGGTAAGCGCATTTTCTGCCACTATCGCTATAGCAATTTCCGGGTCATCGTAAGGAGCAAAGGATATAAAGAAACCATTGTTACAGGTCATTGTAACGCCGCTTTCGGTTGTTCTTTTAACCTGAGATGTACCTGTTTTACCTGCAACATCAACAATGCAGTCTTTGTAATAATAAGATGATGCTCCGTTCTGAACCACTTGGCGCATACCTTTTTTCACAATTTCAAGGTTTTTCTTGCTCACATTAAGAGTGTTTAAAATCTCAGGCTCTGTTTCATATATAATTTTTGACATATCCGAGGATAAAACTGATTTAATAATATATGGTTTATACCTTGTTCCGCCGTTAGCAATAGTTGCGCAGTAATTAGCAAGCTGCAATGGCGTAAACAAGTTATCTGACTGACCTATTGCCGCCTGAACCGTATCACCGGGATTCCACACCTGACCGTTTGCCTCTTTATTTGCAATGCTTGCAAGCATACCCTCTGCCTCAGGAAGCTCAACCCCTGTTTTTTGCCCTAATCCTAAAAGATTGCAATACTTATTCATTTTATCAATACCGAGCATTTTGCCCATTTCAAAAAAGAATATGTTACAGGATTTCTCAAGAGCAGTTGTCACATTAAGATACCCATGAGTTGATAAGCATTTAAAGGTTTGATCCTCAAGCACATAGGTTCCGCCGCAATAGCAGGTGTTTGCTGTTGTAATTTTTTCTTCCTCCAATGCGGCAAGGGCAACAGCAGGCTTCATTGTCGACCCGGGAGCATACGCACTTTGAAGGCTTCTGTTCCAAAGCGGGCTATCGTTATCGGCAACAAGTTTATCATAATCCTTAAAATACCTTGTTATATCATAAGAAGGTAATGATACACTGGCTAAAACCGCGCCTGTTTTGCAGTTCATAACAACCATTGCACCTGCAGTGCCGAAATATGAGGAATTTTTATTATCCTTGAGCATATCGCTCAGAGCCTGAGTAGCAATTTTCTGAAGCTCAGCATCAACGGTTGTTACAACGGTATTACCCTGCTGAGGCTTCGAAAGATAATCCTCTGTTACGGTTCCGTCCGATGCGGTAGTGGTTGTTTTAATTCCGTTTACACCTCTCAAATAACCTTCCATAGCATACTCTATACCGCTTTTACCATAGCTATCATTGAGCGTGTAAGCATTATTTTTTAAAACGGTAATTTCTGTTCCCGTTAAAGTTTCATCGCTTAATTTCTCTTTGAGCTTGCTTTGCTCAAGCTCATATTCTTCCGCACTTATCGAACCCACAACGCCTAATATATGAGAATAACTTATTTTATCGCTGTATTCGCGATAGCTTACGCTTTCCGCTTCAACTCCCGGATAGCTACTGCTGTTTTCCATAATAGTTGCAACTATTTCAGTCGGAACATCTTCAGCAAATGTATATGGTGAAGAAACCGAAAATGAAATATATTTCATACCGAAGCAAACGGAGGCGATTTTTCTTGCATCTTCCCTGGAATATTCTTCTAAACCATACCTTTTGATAAGCGCATCAAGGCATTCATCTGCAGTAGATTCCTCGCCTTTTTCCATTTCAAGCATATTTTCAGATACCATATACTCGAACTCGGTGCTTTTCTTTTTATCAACAATTAAAACACCTTTTTTGTTATATACAAGGGGAAGCCTGTCCTTCCACTCAATATTGTTTTTTTCAAAGAGCGTTATAAGAGAAAAAATAATCTTATTTCGTTCCTGTTGATTCTTTGCTTGGGGAAAATCGGCAGATTTAAACATAACGGAATTACCTGTTCTGTTTGTAACAAGAGGCTTACCGTTGCAATCCAATATTTCTCCCCTCGCAGCCTTAACGGAGCTTGTTGAAACTGCCAGACTTTCTGCGGCAGATTTATACTCATCACCATCAACAATCTGAGTTTTACCCAAAACGAAAACAAGGAATAAAAACATAACACCGATAAGAACGGTGCCCACGACTCTTCTGTTTTTTCGTAGCTTTATAGACATAAATTATACACCTGACTCATCGGTAGTTCTGAAATTTTTATAAATTGCTTTTACAATATCGTAAAAAACAGGCATTACAGCAACAGTTATAATAAACGAAGGTAAATAAAAACTGAATATACTTTTAAAAGCAATGCCTTTGCCAATCAAATTAACTATAATATACAGTATTTCGTAAAACAAGGTGCTGCCAACGCATAAAACAATTGCAGTAATAATATTGTTGCGCATAAAATGGCTTATTAAAAGGCTACAAACAGCCGGAATAAGCATCAGCACTATCGCATTAAAGCCGTCGGCACCGCAGGAAACATCCCACAAAATACCGGCGAAAGCTCCTGCCAAAGCCGCAGGAAGCTCACGCTCCACCATAGCAATGCTTACGCAGAGAGGCACCGCAAGGAAAATTCTTGCACCGAAAATTTCAGTTAAGCCGCCAACAGAGTTCTGCAGCAAAACTGCACCCGTGATTACTGCGGCATATATTACCCAACGAATGTATTTGGGCTTATTATCACCATAATGCAAGAATTTCACCTCTTTTCTTAACACTTACTTTTAATTAACTGCTTCTCCCTGACCCTCGAAGGAGGTTATAACAAAAACATCTGTTATTTCGCTGATATCTGCAAAGGGTTTAACCTCTGCATAATAGGAGGATGAGATATCATCGTTATGAACTGATTTAACCTCACCTATTATAAGGCCATTGGGGAAAACCCCTCCTGCCCCTGAGGTGCAAACTATTCCGCCACCAACAACAGATGTTGATGAATCCAGCCCCGAAAGCTTGCAAAGCCCATCAGCATAAAGCTTTTTATCTCCGGAAACGTAACCATATTCCCTTGCACCCGATTCAAAAGCACCTATATTAACTCTGGGGTCAAGAACAGAATAAACCACGCAAGTTGACAAATTCACTTTTTTTATAATGCCTACAACATAATCACCATAAATTACAGGGTCATTTACTTCTACACCATCCGTTGAGCCAACATCAAGCACAAAAGAGCCATAAACATCCGCCGCATCCCGAGAAATTACCGAACCATAGCAAAATTCATAATCGGGGTTGCTTTGCTTTATTCCGTAAAACTCCTCGTAAGCATCAACCTTCTTTTGAAGCTCATTATAGTCCGCAAGCTTCTTACGGTATTCCTCAATCTCTTTTTTTAAATCCTCATTTTGTTCTTTATAAGAGGATGATGAAGCAAAAGATGCAGAAAGATCACTGATATTTCCCGCAATAGCCGCAGAAAATTTTTGAAGCGGTGAAAACACCGCACTGATTGCGGAGGTAAGCGGAGATGAAGCGTTATGCGTAAAAGACGCAGTCAACGCCCCCAATAAGAGCACTGCCGCAACAATTACAAGGTTGCGAAAAACACCGCTACGTAAAAATCTTTTCATAACCAGCCCTTCTTAAACCTTAACCTTTTCTAAAGCCTAATAAATCTTTTTCCAGGCAAATACCCGTGCCGTTAACAACGCAATCCAAGGGGTTTGCCGCAACATGAACGGGCATACCTGTTTCGCTCTCAATAAGCTTATCAAGTCCCCGGAGCAATGCTCCGCCACCGGTAAGAGTTATTCCTCTTTCAATAATATCTGCCGCAAGCTCAGGTGGAGTTCTGTCAAGAGTATAGCGTATGGAATCAAGAATCTGATCAACAGGGTCTGCAAGAGCCTCGCGCACCTGCTCGCTTGTTATTTCAACAGATTTTGGAAGTCCGTCAATAAGATTTCTGCCCTTAATTTCCATAGCTGCCTCACCCTCATAAGGATAAGCGGAGCCCAATTTAAGCTTTATATCCTCTGCGGAGCGTTCACCTATAAGCAGATTAAAGGTTCTCTTAACATAAGAAATAATTGCATCATCGAAATTATCGCCTGCAACTCTAACAGATTTTGAAGTTACAATATCACCTAATGAGATAACTGCAACCTCGCTTGTACCGCCACCTATATCTACTATCATGCTACCTGTTGCTTCCAACACGGGAAGACCTGCACCGATAGCGGCAGCCATAGGCTCTTCAATAAGGCTTACGTATCTTGCGCCGGCACTTTTCGCTGCATCGTGAACAGCTCTTCTTTCAACCTCAGTAACGCCTGAGGGAATACAAATCATAACCCTTGCTCTGTTAAAAGGAGAACCGCTTATTGCTCGTTTAACAAACTCCTTTAACATATCAGATGTCATATCAAAGTCGGCAATAACGCCATCCTTAAGAGGTCTCACCGCAGTAATTGAACCGGGAGTTCTGCCAATCATTCTTTTGGCATCTGCACCAACTGCAACAACTGTTTTGGGATTTGTTCTTTCATCAACCGCAACAACGGATGGTTCGCGGATAACTATGCCCTTACCCTTAACAAAAACTAAAGTGTTGGCTGTTCCTAAATCAACGCCTATATCCTGTGAAAATAACATATATATACAGTCCTTTCGGAATTATTTTTTTCTTAATAAATAAGTAGCAAAGAATACCACCGCTGAAGCGGTTACAATTGTTGCTCCCGCCGAGGTATCGAAATAAAAAGAAATAATCAATCCTGCAACAGAGCAAATAACAGATATCAAAACAGAAGCTAAAAGATACTGCCTTGAATTTTTCGCAACATTTCTTGCACTTGCGGCAGGCAGAATTAAAAGAGAATTTATAAGAAGAATTCCTACCCACTTAATAGAAATCATAACAACAACCGCTACAAGCACAACGAAAATATTTTCGTAAACCGCAGTCTTGATTCCTCTGCTTGCGGCAAGCTCACGGTTAACTGAAATAACAAGCAGCTTATTATAAATAAAACACCATATTATAATTACAATTACAAGTGCAACAAAAAGACCAACTATTTCTTTTGGTGAAACGCTTAAAATATCACCCACAAGGTAGCTGCTGTATTTTGCAAAGCCTCCGCCATAGGAAAGCACTAAAAGACCAACTGCTATACAGGTTGAAGAAAACACGCTTATAACCGTATCCGAGGATGCTTTGCCTTTATTCTTCACCCTTGTTATTACAAGGGCAAGAAAAACGCCGAATGCAATAAGCGATATTAACTCATTATGTATACCCAAAATAACCCCTAAGGCTATACCGGTAAAAGCACTGTGACCCAAAGCATCAGAGAAAAATGCCATTTTATTGTTTACTGCCATTGTGCCCAAAATACCCATAAGGGGTGCTATAAGCAAAACTGCAAACAAAGCATTTATCATAAATTTATAATCCGCCCAGGAAAACGGCAACAATGCATTCGCCACGTTATAAATAACATTCATTGAAGCTCCCCCTTTCTGAAGAAGCTTTCTTTAAATTCTGCGGAATTAAATACATCTTCGGCAGAACCGCTTTTTAAAACAGATTTATTTATCAACACAACATTATCGGCAAATTCCTTAACTATACCTAAATCATGGGAAACCATTGCAATTGCCATATGATAATTATGCCTTAAATTATTTATTGCATCATAAAACTTTTCGCTTCCTATAGCATCAACGCCTGAAACAGGCTCATCAAGAATCAAAAGCTCAGGCAACGGATAAAGCGCATTAACCAACATAACCCTTTGAAGCTCTCCGCCGGACAGCTCTCCCAACGTTCGCTTTTTCAAATCCTTGCATCCGACTATCTCAAGGGCTTCATCAATTTGCTTTATAATTTTTTTGTTTTTGAAAAAGCATATAGGCGTTTTAGTTCTGCCTGTTAACAAAAAATCCTCAACGCTTACAGGAGCCGAGCGGTCAAAATCAAGGTATTGAGGAACATAACCTATAGTTATTTTGTTAAGCTTTTCTCCATGGTGTGCCTCAAAAGAAACCGTTCCTTCGTGGTGAATTTCATCTAAAATGGCTTTTATCAATGTAGTTTTACCTGCACCGTTTACACCTATCAGGGCGGTAAGCTCACCACAATGAAGCTCAAAGGAAACATCGGACAACAGAACCTCATTGCCTTTTTTTACGCCTATATTTTCAATTTTAATTTTGCAAAGACCGCATCCGTTTCCCGAAGCCATTACTTCACCGCCTTTAATATGGTTTCATAATTTTCCCCCATAATATCTTCATAAGCAGTTAAATCTGCCGTTCCGCTTATTACAGGATTAAGAGTGTATATTTTTACATTTGTTTCATTTGAGAGTATTTCTGCCGCAGAGCCCTCATACTCGGGTTCAATAAAAAGAGCTGTTATTTTTTCATCCTTTATTCTTTCGCTGAGGCTTGCAAGAGCTTTTGCCGAAGGCTCCCCACCCTCATCGGCTTCAATAGTTTCTATTATCTCAAAGCCGCATTCTTCGGCAAGGTATTCATAAGCACCATGAAATGATACAACCTTTTTTCCCTCAACAGATTTTTTGAACTCATCGCGCTTCTCGCAAAGAGCATCTAACCGAAGCAAATAATTATTGCAATTCTCATTAACCTTTTCGCTGAACTGGGGAAATTCCTTGATTATTCCGTCCCTTATGTTTTTTATCTGTTTCTTTGCATTTTCAACAGAAAGCCAGATATGAGAATTCTCTGTGTGGCTGTGATCATGGGCAGAGTGTTCTTCCTTATGGTGATGAGTGCACAAAAGCTCTATACCCTTTGAGGAGTCAATAGTTTTTAAGCCATCAACGCTTTCATAAATATCTTCTATAAAAGTTTCCATTCCTGCTCCGTTTATAATGAATAACGAAGCATCCTGAAGAAGCTTAACATCTCTTGCTGTAAGAGAATAATCATGGAGGCACCCAACATTTTGCTGAGCCATGCTTTGAACGCTAACGCCTTCTATACCATCTACGAGGTTTAAAGTAAAAATATAAACAGGATAAAAAGAAGCTACAATAACTGTTTTATCGATTTCATCATCGCAGGGTGCACAACTGCAACACCCTGCAATGATTAAACTCAAAACCAAACACAAGCTAATTAACCTTTTCACTGCTCAACCACCTGCGTCAGTGTAAAATAGTACGGAATTTCAGAACCATACATTCCTGTTTCAATTCTTATATAATAAACACCTTCCGAGAGAGTTGCCTGAGCATAAACAACCCCATCGTTAAGAGATGATTCAACCGAACAAATCTCATCATTATCTTCATCAACAATGCTTGCTATCCATGATACCGAACCATCCTGGAGCTTATCGTGGCCAAGAGCAAGCTTAACAGTTGTTCCTTCGTTTATTTCTATCTTGTAGAAATCCTCATCGAAGTTAACGTCCGATGAAATAATTGCACCATAATATGTTTCATTGAAGCCTATTGTTTCGGCTCTTCTCATAATATTATTCGGCTCTTTTTCAAAGTTTTCTCTTTGAGTGAAATTCCATTGAATTGAATAAGATGTAGAATTATATGAAACAGAATCCGCATCAATTAAGAGATAATAATCACCTGCGGCAAGGCCTAAGTTGTATACTGAAAGACCTTTACTGTTCCAGGTTGAAACCTTTTTAACCACCTGATAGAAGCTACCGTCATCATCCTCTTTGAGAACCTTGATATTCCAACCGTTTTTATCGCCCTCTATCTCAGGATGCTTAAAATAGAATTCAACGATGCCGTCCTCAGGAACGGTGAATTTATAATAGTCCTTATCAAGGCTTAAAAGCCTTTCGGCAAGAGAACCGCTTATCTCAATACCCTTAGGAAGTAATGTTGCATTTTCAGGAGAATCATTAAGCTCAAACTCATGATTGGTTACCTTATCCGCACCGATAAGCACGCTATAGGTATCTCCGATAGGTGTTTGAGATTCAACTCTGACATAATACTTACCTGCCCTCAGACCTATTGCACCCGTTTTAAGAAGTGTATCGGTTAAAAGCGATGTGAAATCGCAAACTGTTTCTTCGTTTTCAGTTAAGATTTTTATATTCCAGCCTGCTGTGGGAGCTGTTAAATCCTCATGAACAAACGATAGATTTATACAACTGTCATACGCAATTTCAAAGCTGAACCAGTCAACATCCGTGCCCTCGCTGCGTTGCGAAGATGAAGCATAAAATGCACTTCCCACCGAGAAACTGTTTGCAGTTTCTTTAGTTTCGTTAGGCTCTTTTTCAAAAGTGGTGGTAGGAGTAAAAGCCGTTACGAGAGTAAAATCTCCATAAAGAATATCAATACCCGGCTTTACAACAACTAAATATGTGCCTGCAGAAACACCTGTTTCACCCCAGCTTGAAGTTGTTTCATCCCAAAATGATTCAAAATATGTTATTTCCTGATAAACTCTTTTTTCTCCCTCGATAATTTTGTAGAGGGTAATAACATATCCGCATTTTACCGCTGAAAGCATATTATCATGGTTAAGCCTTACGGTAAGTGCACCGGGTTTTTCTATTTCAAAAATAAAGGCATCGTAATCCTCTTTATCTTCGATTGTTCCCACAACAGTAGAATTGCAGGTTATTTTCATAGGAGTGTTCGTAGCGAAAAGGCTATCGTCCACAGCAAGAGAAGCGCCTATAACCCCAAAAACAACTGCAATTGTTGCAATGGTCGCTATAACAGATATTATTTTTAATTTTCGTTTACTCATTATTTAAACTCCTTTTAAGAAGCGTTGAAAATTCCGTTTGTGCTTTTGTGTAATCATCAGATTTATCGGTGTTTTCGCAGAGAACCGCACCACAAAGCTTCATATTAAGAATTGTAAAGGACCTTTCAAGCTGAGCCCTCATAAAAGAAAACTCCTCTTTGGCATTCCGCCCCGAAGCGCACAAAAAAATTGCTGTTCGCCTTTTCTTTATGGGTTGTTTTTTTCCGTTTTTGTAAAATAAATTGAAATATATCTGAAATCTGTCAATAAGCGCTTTCAAAGGTGCGGAAAAGCCACCATTAAAAACAGGGCTTGCAAACACAATTACATCAGCATTTTCAAAATTCTCAAAAAAATTATCAAGGTCGCTATAAATGCACTTTGAAGCTTCAAGACAATTTCTGCAATCGTTGCAGGGATTAAACCTTTCGTTAAACGTATCAAAAACCTCTATCTGAACACCATTTAACTCCTTAACTGTGTTGTTTAAAATAGTGTTAGTACATCCGTTTTCCCGGGCAGAACCCTTTATAATTAAAACTTTCTTCAATTCTTTTTCAACTCTTGTCCGCAATATTTGCAAATAAGCCTACCTTCGCTCGTTTCGAAAAACAAAGGCGGTAAATATTTTTCGGTAGATGTTATGCAATCATCTTTACCGCAAAATTCATCGTGGGTAGCTTCTTCAAAATCAGGGGAAATAACTCTTCCCACCTTACCGCTTACGGTTTTAAGCATCGCCGCCATACAGGCATCAATATAACGATTAAATCCCTCAAAATATTTTGCTCTTTCGTCGTTATCTATGCTATTGTCAAGTTCAGCGCCTCTCGGAAAGCTATGCAAAATAATAAGGTCCGGCTTTGCCGCAAGAAGCATCCTTTCATCAAGCACAAAGTTATGCTTTCTGGCTTCAAACATAATTTCACTTTCAAAGAATTTTGAGGTTACAGGAGTTAAATAAAGCACATCCAACTCTGAAATAACATCAAAAAGATTATCAAAAACAGTAAAATCCTTTTCGCGCCTATCTAAAAGATTTATATAATCCTCAGAAAGAGGCTTGCCATTAACTGAAATAAAATAAAATTCATTACCCTTATATAAATTTAAGCATTGAAGCAGATTTTTAACAAGCGCATTATCTGAAAAATCGCCCAAAAAACCAATTTTCATATTGGATACATGATTTTTTTCAATCCAGACTGATGCAAAATCAGCAAGCGTTTTTACAGGATACGCTCTGCCACCATCGCCTGCATTTATAACAGGCACTGTTGCATAAAGAGATGCTGCTCTCGCCGCACCTTTTTTAGGGTGAGACAACGCAATAACATCTGCATAGGAGGACATAGCCATAACAGCATCTTTAAGGCTTTCGCCCTCATTTTCAGGAACGGTGACAACATTGCCGCCCATCCTTATAGCCGCGGCGGAAAAAGATGATTCGCTGTTGCAATCCTTTTTAAAGAAAGCATTGGCGAGAATTTTTTTATTCATCTCATTAGAATAAAAGCCTCTGTTTTCTTTTATGAAGCTCATTAAATTAAGAACCTCGCGAAGACCCTCTCTTGAAAAATCGGTAATATCAATAAACCTT
>JAZUOA010000076.1:0-13089 GCA_045604445.1 Acutalibacteraceae bacterium | reverse complement strand
GTGCCGTAGGCATAGGGAGGGGGACCATTGCCTTTGGCAATGGTGGTGGGTAGCCACGCTGTTTTTCGCAATCAGTTGGATAGTGGAATGAAAAATATTTTTTGTTATAATAAAAGATAATAAGAGGTGAGTTAAACTACCCACCACCACGCTTACGCGCGGTCCCCCTCCCTTTTTGCTGTGCAAAAAAGGATGATAGGCTTCGCGAGAGGGAAGAAAAATATCAATAAAAATTATAGTTAAGAGGTGGTTTTATGGCGAAATTTAATATAGCGGAGTTATTGCCGATAATTGAGGAAACGCTTGAACGCGGCGAGAGCTTTAAGCTGCCTATTACGGGTACAAGCATGAATCCGCTTTTAATTCAGGGTAGAGATTTTGCCTTGATTTCTAAAGCTAGGTTGCCTCTTGAAATAGGTGATGTTCCGCTTTATCGAAGAAAAGACGGTGCTTTTGTTTTGCACAGGGTAGTAGATATTAAAGAAAACGGAGAATATATTTTATGCGGTGATAACCAATTTTTGCTCGAAAGCGGGATATTTGACGATAATATAATAGGTATAGCAAATGCTTTTATTATAAAGGGCAAAGAGGTTAACGCAGAAACCGACCCCAAATATTTAAAGCATAAAGAGAAATTTATTAAGAATATAAAAAGACGGCATCCTTTTGCAAGGTTAAGGTATAAATTATATAGGTTGAGAAATGGAAAATAAAAATATTGTAACTGAAAATATTTTAGAAACAGGCGCTATATTGATTAAAGCGGTCAGGGCGCAAATAACGGGGGAGGAATATCTCTTCTCTCCCGAAACGGATTTTGAAAAGCTTTATAAATTGGCTTATAGCCACAGAATTGCCGCAGTTATTGCACCGCTTATTTTAAACAGCGATTTACCCTCTGCCGAGGTTAAAGCAAGGTTTAAAAAGGAGCTTTTCAGAACTGCCGCCAGATACCATGAGCAAAAGGCGGAAATGCAAAAGCTATCCTCCTTATTCTCCGAAAATAGCATTAAGCATTGCTTTTTAAAAGGGGTAAAGGTTTGCGCTTTTTATGAAAATCCCGAAACCCGCTTTATGCTTGATTTGGATATTTTCATTGAAAAAGGGAAAAATGCAGAAGCCGAAAAAATACTTTTAGAAGCCGGCTATGAAAAAACTACCTTTGAAGATGATAAGGACACAGGCTATGCTAAGAAGCCCTTCTTAAACATTGAGCTTCATAAGGAGCTTAAATACGATTATGATAAAGGTTACGAATATTACAAGGGCGCTTTTAACAGAATGGTGAGCGAAAACGGTTTTGCTCTTAATATGACTAACGAGGATTTTTATGTTTATATTCTTTCCCACACTGCCCATCATTTTGAGGTTTCGGGAACAGGAATTAAAAATATAATTGACCATTATTATTTAAGCAAAAAATTAAAGCCCTTATGCAACGAGGATATGCTTAAAAACAATCTGGAAGCAATCGGCTTACTGGAATTTAACGGTAAGGTTGATTTGCTTTGCAAATATTGGTTTGAGGGCGCTGATGCCGATGCCGAGATAAAGCAAATGGCTGATTATGTGATTTTAAGCGGTGTTTTCGGTAATGAAACCAACCAATATTTCAGCGGTGTTTTAAGAGGGGAGTATGTTAATAAAAAATCCGCTTATTTTTTGGCAAGGCTTTTTCCGCCTGTCAGAGCGCTGAAGGCAAAATACCCAATTTTGAAAAAGGCACCATTCCTTTTGCCGCTGTTTTGGATTATAAGAATTTTTTCTGCAGTTTTCACAGCCGGGAAAATTGCCGATGAAACAAAATCAATTTCTAACGTTGTAAATGATGGTTTTGAAAATCATAAGCAGTTTTTGCAAAATATGGGTCTATAAAAATATAAAAAACTATTGTAGATATTTGTTTTTTGTGTTAGAATAATAAGGATAGTAAATCATAAAGGAGATTTAAAAATGGCTTACGAAGAAAAAAGAACATCTTTAGATGATGATCGCGGCATTGAGCCTATTTTAAAGTTCATTCGCCAGATACTCAGCAAATGGTGGCTTATTGTGCTTTTTGTAGTAGTTTTCGCTATTGGCGGCTTCGGTATCGCTAAAATTACATACAGCGAAAAATATGTTTCGGGCATTATCTTTAATGTTTCTAATAAGAATAGCGATATTGCAGGCGCTGCCAGCCAATATATGACTGTTAGCGATGCTCAGGCTTCTGCAACAATTGCAAACAACTTTAAAGAGCTTATTCAAAATGGTAACGATTTCATTACCATTGTTCAGGATATTGTTAAAACTACAACAGGCACAGAACATTCTAAAGCAGCGTTGCGTTCAATGATAAGCGTTGAGGTTGTTGCCGATTCTACATTGATGAAGATAAATGTTACTTCAGCGGATGCAGATATCGCTTATGCGGTTTCAACTGCTATCCAAAGCATGTATGCTGATTTTTCTAAGGATGCATTCCCGACAGCTAACATCACCGTTGCGGATAATGCTACAAAGGCTGTTCTTGCAAGCGACTCTTCAACTCTTATTTATACTGCAGCAGGCTTAATGATTGGTGCTGCTCTCGCTGTGCTCATAATCCTTATTACAGCTAAAATCCAAAATAAGCTTCTTTCAACAGAGGATATTAAGACTAACTTTAATATTAACATCCTTGCTACTGTTTCGGATATTAAGAGCAAAAATAAAAATAAGAAGGACCGTACTCGTCTTCTTATCACTGATAAAAATGTTGGGCTTCCCTTTATCGAAACATTTAAGCTTATAAGAACCAAAATCGAAAACACCAAGCTAAAAAAAGGATATTCTGTTTATGCGGTTACAAGCTCTACAGAGAGCGAAGGTAAAACAACCTGTTCCGTTAACATTGCCCTTTCTCTTGCAAAGAGCGGTAAATCTGTTTTGCTTATAGATGCTGACCTCAGAAAACCTGCTGTTTGCAAAACTCTCGGTATCAATCTTGAGGGTGAAAAGGGTGTTTACGATATAGTTACCGGCAGAAAGAAATTCGAGGAAGCTGTTAAATATATCGAAAAGCTTAACCTTTATATGCTTGTTGCTTCTTCAGCTGTTCAAGACCCATCAGAAACTCTTGCTTCAGAGGCTATGGCTGAAATTATTAAAGAAGCTAAGAAAAATTTCGATTTCGTTATTGTTGACTGCCCTCCTGCAGGCGTTGTTGCTGATGCTGCAATTGTTGCTAACTATACAGACACAATCATTTTCGTTACTGCTGAGGAGAGAGTTGCTATACCTCAAATCGAATATGCTCTTTCAGACCTTGTTACTGCTAAGGCTGAAATTCTTGGTTGCATCTATAACCGTGCAGGTAGCGGCGCTATTAAGGTTGCTACCGAAAAGGCAGGCGGTTATTTCTCAAACCGCTATGGCGGATATTACGGTTCATCGTATTATTACGGAAGTCACCATAAAAAGAAAAGATAAGCTGACTATTTAGCGCAGAACACCCCGAGCAAATTGCTCGGGGGTAGTCATTTTTTCACCCTCGGAGTATCGCATACACCGTCGGGTGAAGAAAAAGCCTTCTGCATCTAAATAGGTGTTTTCAGAGGTATAGCGCAGAACACCCCGAGCAAATTGCTCGGGGGTGTTTTTTTAGCCTTTAATATAAATTTTAGTATAGTGGCAAGGGGCAAGAGGCAAGGGGCAAGAGGCAAGAGGCAAGAGGGAGCTTGAACTACCCACCACCACGCTTACGCGCGGTCCCCCTCCCTTTTTGCTGAGCAAAAAAGGATGATAGGCTTCGCGAAAGGGAAGAAAAATATCAATCGAGCTTTTATAACATAGGGTAGCGCTGTTTTGATGATTGCAAGAGGGAGCTTGAACTACCCACCACCACGCTTACGCGCGGTCCTCCTCCCTTTTTGCTGCGCAAAAAAGGATGATAGGCTTCGTAAAATTTAACATATTCATTATTGATTATCAATTAGTTTTTAGTTCTTTTCGGGCAAAAATTAAGGTACATTGACGGAATTTTTAAGTGTTTTTTAAAACATTGAAAAAAATTTTTGTTAATTTAGATAAAAATTTTGTGGAAAAATTTTTAACAGAAAAGTGAAAAAGTATTGATTATTTACGGGAGGTGTAGTATTATTATAAATGTGGTGTAGTATAATTATGGGTGAATTCCGCCCTTTTGCATCCGAAACAGGCTTTCGGGTGCTTGATACCTATTATTTTAGGAGGCTTTTTTATGGCACTTGAATTACCTAAATTCAGCAAAAAAGAGAAAACTGCTTCGGTTGCAGGCGGTAAGAATGATATTGTTCTTAAAATTACGGATTTCTTTGAGAAGAATCCTTGGATGAAGGTTGTTATCCCGATAATTCTTTTCCTGATACTTGTTATTGTGTTTGTGTTCGCAATACTTGGCGATGGCGTTCTTACAGGTGATATTGATGACACTGCAAGCGTTACAGCTCAAACTAACGAGGTTCAGATTATTCCCGGAAACAACGTTATCAAGGATAAAGAAATTGTTGAGCTTATTAAGAATGATCCTCTTTCAGAGGATATAATTGCTTCTGCTAAATACACCGGTTCGGTTGTTGGTTCAAGCGGTCTTAAAACTGCTCTTATTCAAGTTGGCTCCGGCAGCGATAAGCTGGTTCTCAGCGTTGGCGAAACTGTTGGCGATTCCGAATGGGAGCTTACGGAAATTTACAACGATTATGTTATCTTTAAAGCCGGCGAGCTTACTAAAAAAATTAACCTTTCCTGATTAACTTTTCAAATAATTTATATACATATATAAATAGGGGGATTTTCCAATGAAAACAAAAAAATGCAAAACCAAGTCAATCGGCATTTTTGCGCTTGTGCTTGTGTTGCTGATGAGCATTGTTTTACCTCTCTCAGCCGCAGGAAGCGCGATTGATGAAGCTATGGGTACTTACACCGTTAAAAAGGGTGACACTCTTTCATCTATTGCCGCTGCTCACAGCACCTCTGTTGCTGATATAGTAGAAATCAATGAGATTTCTGCTTCAACAGAGCTTTATGTGGGCCAGAAACTTACTATTCCCGGCGCTTCTTCTGTTGAGGATGACTCCACAACAGCTTACGGCTTTTCGGGAACAATCTCAGTCAATTTTAAGGATGCAGACCTTCTTGGTGCTCTTGAAACAATTATAGCTCACACAGGCTATACTTTAATCTTCAAAGGCACAAGCACAACTCTTCCCCAGATTGCTCTTGACAATGTTTCTCCGCTTACAGCAATCGATTATGTTCTTCGTATGGTTGATATGACTTTCATCAAAAACGATAACATTATTTATGTAGGCACAGCAGAAACTCTTAACTCTAAATTTATTGATAATTTAGCTCTTGCAAGATTTACAACTAAGTATATATCCGCAGAAACAGTTACATCTCAGCTTTCAGCTTTAGGTGTTAGCGTGAAGATGGTTAAATCAGATATTAACCTTCGCGAATTCTGGTTAAGCGGTTATCCTATGGAGCTTGCTAAGGTTAATGAAATTATCAAAACCCTCGATAATCAAAAGAATATTACAGTTGGTAGCGCAAGCATAAGCTCTTATCTTTCCGCTATCGAGCTTAAACATATTTCTGCAAACGAATTCAGCAGCTTGCTTGGTGCGCTCGGTCTTCATTCAGGTATCGTTACAGAATCTCACCCCATGACCCTTTACGTTTACGTAACAGGTGACGCTTACAACGATATTATGAAAATCAAAAAGCTTGTTGACTTCAAAGATGCTAATGCAACAACTGATGAAACAAACAAGGGAGAAGGCTCAACAGAGAGCGAGGTTGTTATCTCTAACGGCGAAACCTCACTTGTTAAGGTTGATCTTAAGTACATCACTAAAAACGATGCTCAGGCTATTGTTGAAACATTTGGCTATGAAGTAGATGTTCTTGGCCTTGACCTTTACGAAAAACGCGTATGGCTTCGCGGCACCTCCGATGAGGTTAACGATGCAGTTGCTCGCATAAAAGAAAACGACACTGCTGATAATGATACAACTAAAACATTCTTTACATACGAGCTTAAAAATATTGTTGCTTCTGAGCTTCAGAGCAAAATCGGTTTCGTTAATATTGACGGCGTTGAATTCTATTTCGGTTCATACCCCGAGCTTACAAAATCTATAATGGTTTATTGCACAGCTAACAAGGTTGAAGAAGTTAAAGAAATTCTTGCTTCTCTTGATAACAATATGGGCGAAATGTATTACCCCATAGCAACTATTACAGATTCCAACGAGCTTTCTGTTCTCGCTGCTAAGGAAGAGCTTGTAGTTAAGCTTCTTAACACACCGACTATTTCTGTTACATCTTTCGAGCTTTCAGGTGATTTAGACCCATCTGATGAAGGTGTTAAGTACGTTCTTTATGTTCTTGAATCTCCCGAAAATATCGATCTTATCATCGATATGTGGAACAAGATCGCTTAAGTTTATTGAAAAATTTACCTCAATGGAGTGACAGTTGTGGAATTTTTAAACCAACCAAGTTCATACCCCGTAACCCTTGACCAGTTGCTCAGGCTTACAGTTGAAAAAAAAGGCTCCGACCTTCATATAGTGGTCGGAATGCCCCCCTGTATTCGTGTTGATGGTGATATCGTCAAGCAGGAGTTTCCCCCTATGACTCCTGCTGACGTTGAAGCTCTGCTTATGCAGGTTATGAACGAAAAAAACAAGAGAGATTTGCAGGAAAATCTTGAGCTTGACCTCTCTTATTCCGTTCCGCAATGCGCGCGATTCAGAGGTAACGTTATTGTTCAACGCGGTACCTTAGCGGCAGTTTTCAGAGCTATTCCCTTTGAAATACCCACTCTGGATAAATTAGGTCTTCCTGCTGATGTTCGCAGGCTTTGCACCCTTCCTCGTGGCCTTATCCTTGTTACAGGCCCCACAGGTAGCGGTAAATCAACAACCCTTGCCGCTATGATTAACCATATGAATACAAATTTTGAATACAATATGGTTACCATCGAAGACCCCATTGAGTTTTTACATTCCCACAAGCGTTCAATTGTCAGGCAGCGTGAATTGGGCGGAGATACTTTAAGCTTTAACAATGCTTTAAGAACAGTTCTTCGTCACGACCCTGATGTTATTATGATTGGTGAGATGCGCGACCCTGAAAGCATCAGTATCGCGCTTACCGCCGCTGAAACGGGCCACTTGGTGCTTTCTACCTTACATACTCAAACCGCACCTCTTACAATTGCCCGTATTATTGACTCTTTCCCCAGCGAACAACAAAACCAGATCAGAAGCCAGCTTTCAAACACTCTCAGAGCAGTTATTTCTCAACAGCTTCTTCCCAGAGTTGGCGGTGGCCGAGTTTCTGCGGTTGAATATATGGTTGATACTCCGGCTATACGTAATATGATTCGTGAGGGTAAAGACCACCAAATTTACAGCACTATGCAGACCTCTCAAAAAGAAGGTATGCAAACCATGGACCAGGCTCTTTTGAAGCTTATGCGCGAGCAGAAAATCACTCGCGAGTCCGTTATTGAAAACTGCGTTGAAAGAGCGGAAATTCTTCGCCAGATGCAGATGTATTGATTTTATTAACAATTCCTGATATTCAAAGGGGGCACTCTCTTGGAATTTACATATGAGGCGCTGAATCGACAAGGTCAGTCCATTACCGGTAAGGTTGTTGCTCAAAATACCTCTGAGGCTTATGAAAAGCTTCGTGAAGCCGGTGTTGTTGTTACCAATCTTAACGAGGTTAAGGGCGGAGTAAAAAAGAAAAAGGGTAAAAAAGTTGCGCTTACAGATATGTCAATGTTTGCCCGTCAGATGGCAGCTATGATCAGCGCAGGTATACCTGTTACACAGGCTCTTCAAACTCTTGTTGCGCAGACTGAAAATCAGACTCTTGCAACAGCTATTAAGCAAATTGCTGAGGATGTTGAGGGAGGTTCAGCTCTTTCTGAGGCCTTCAGAGAACAGCCGCATGTATTTTCTGAGTTGTTCTGCTCAATGATTGCCGCAGGTGAAATGGGCGGTATGCTTGATAAGACGATGCTTTCTATGGCAAACCAGCTTCATAAGGATAAACAGCTTAAGGATGCGATTAAATCTGCAACTCAATATCCTAAAATGGTTGGTGCTTTCGCAATAATCATTTGTATTGTTATGATTATCTTTATGGTTCCTACTTTCCAGGGAATGATTGGTGATAATGTTGACGAGGTTAACCCTATAACAGCGTTTATTTTCTGGTTATCGGAGCTCCTTCGCGCTAAATGGTTCATAGTTTTCCCCGGCATAGGTGTAGCGATTTTCCTTATCGTTAAATTAGTTAAATCTCCTCCCGTTCAGAGCTTTTGGGAGAAGCATAAAATGAATGCGCCTATAGTTGGTGAGCTTATTACAAAAACAATTCTTGCGCGTTTTTGCCGTATTTTTGCAACTCTTATCGGTGGCGGTGTTACTGCGGTTAAGGCTCTTGAAACTGCGGGACCGACTTCAGGTTCAACGCTTATTGCAGATGCGGTAACAAAAGCTATTGAAGAAGTTGAAAACGGTAGAACTATCCATGAAGCGCTGGATGATTCGAAGCTTTTCCCGCCCATGCTTATCAGTATGATAGCAATCGGTGAAGAAGCCGGTACGCTTCCTACCATGCTTGATAAGGTTGCTGAATTCTATGAGGAAGACGTTGACTCTCTGGCTAAAAACCTGGGTGCCGTTCTTGAACCTATTATGCTTATTTTGCTTGGTTCTGTAGTTGGTTTCCTTATTATTGCCCTTTATCTTCCTGTTTTCCAGGCAACTACATCGGCAGACGTTTAAAAACAACAAAAATCCTTATTACAAAGGGAGAATGATATATAATGGCAAAAGTAAACAGCGCTATCGGTATTGAGTACAACTCTCATGAAATAAGAGCGGTTGAGCTTGTTAAGGATGAACACGGTTCATACAAGGTAGCAGCATACGGCAATGAAAAGCTTGATAAAGATGTTATTACAAACGGAATTATCAGTGATTCCAGCCTTTTCGGTGTTGCGCTTAATGACCTTTTCAGTAAAGGCAAGTTTAATAATAATGCGCCTATAGTTGTTGGTGTTAATAACGAAAATGTTATTATGCGTTACGCAACCTTCCCGAAGGTTCCTGATGATAAATTAAGAAGTGTTATCATTATGCAGGCACAGGATTTCATTCCTGTTCCCGTAAGTGAGCTCGGTATGGATTTCGTTGTTATTGATGAAACTACCGATGATGATGACCAGCCTGCACTTAATGTTCTTCTTATCGGTGCAAGAAATATAATGCTTCAGAACCTTATTCAGAACTTTGAACAATCAAAGTTAGAGGTTGTTGATATTGATAGCGGATTCCTTGCATGGTGCCGTGCCGCAATTGCAGAGGCAAAAGAGGGTTCTGTTTTTGGATTCCTTAAGCTTACCGATGATGTTCTTAACTTTGTTGCTATTGCAGATAAAGAAATAAAAATGGTTCGTTCAATCAATATTCCTGACCGTGCAGTCGTTGAGGTTAAAAAAGCCTTCAACGAGGTGGACGATATTATGGGATCTGAGCTTGATGTTGTTGCTGATTTGCTTTATTCAGAGCTTTCATCATCAATCAGTTATTTCCAGATGCAAACAGGTTATTTAGTTGAATCCGTGCTTTTCTCAGCTGCAACTGATTTAGAGAACGACCTTGCAAACCGTATAGCAGAAAAAGCATATATACCTATTTCTGTACCTGAATTTTACGGCGATTTCAATCAAGACGGTTTTGATGCAAGTAATTATGCCGGTTGTATAAGTCTTGCAAAGGTTGCATTGGAGGGTTAAGCGTGAAGTATAAAGTTAGTTTGCTTCCCGAAATTAACAGGAAGCGTTTAAACAGTAAAAAGAAGATTGAGCGTATAAAAGTATATGCTTTAATTGTTTTAGTTGTTTTGCTTGCTTTTCTTATAGTTGTTGTTGGTACAAAGCTTTATGCTGATAAGCAGCTTTCAAAGATGCAGCAGCTTAATAACGAATATGCTCAAAAGGTTGCTGAGCTTCAACATTTCCGCGATATCAACGCAAATCTTCAGCAAAAGGTTAATTTAATCGAGAGCATTCAGGTTGAAGAGCCTCAGCTTTATAACTTTGTTGCAACAATAAGCAATCTCGAGCATCCCGGTGTTTCAATAACTTCTATTGAATGCACTGATTGGAAAACTGCAAGAACTTGCGTTTTAATGGGAACGGCAGATTCTCGCAAAGCTTACCTTGCATTTGAAGAATCCTTAAGCAAAATAGAGGGCGTTGCATCTGTTGCCAATGTTACATATCTTGCCGGTGTTGAAGAAAGTAGCGAGGGTGCGCAGTTTACAATTAACATTAACTGTTCAGGTGGCGCAGCTGTGGTTGTAACAACAGAGGCTCCAACTGAAACTACTGCAGCAGCAGAATAAGGAAAGGAGAGTTTATTTTGAAAGGCAAAAAAATAGATATCAAAGATATAACAAACTCACCTTATTTTGTGGCGGTTCTTTTAGTTTTGGTTATTGCTCTTGTTATAACAGGTATTGTGTTCATTATTCTTGACATTACTAAAACAAAAGAAAAAATTGTGGAAACACGCGAAGCATATCAGTTAAATTTGCAAGAAATTGCAGTTCTTGAAGAGTTGCGCGCTCAAAGCGAAAAGGCAGAGCAACAGCTTGAAATTTATAAAGGTATTCTTCCCGATGGTTTAGGAGATGTTTATATCCTTCAGGAAGATGTTATTAAAACTTGTAAAAACTTCGGTCTTGAGGTTACTTCTATTGAGGTAACTCAAGCACCTGCTCAGACTCAGGAAACAACCTTTGTATTTAATGTTAACGGTTCTTTCTCGGGTATATATGAATATATGAAATATGTTTCTAATCTTGAGCAGGTTCATAGGATTGATGCGCTTTCCCTTGCTCAAGGTGATGCAAAAGAAGGCGGTTATACAGCAACAATTTCTTTAGCAATTCTTTCTCAGAATGGTGCGGACGGTATTGTTAGCGCAGTTGTTGATGAGGTTGTTAATGCTGTTACAGAACCTGTTTCGTAATCAATTTGAATTAAGTTAAACTCTATAAATCATAAAGGGGAAATTCGTTTTGGCAGATATAAATGCAATAGTTCCGGGTAGCGTAGGGTATTTCCTTATCAAAAACGGAGTAATAACTGAGGAGCAGTTATTTGAAGCTTTAAAAATACAATCAGAAGAAAAGGGTCTCATCGGCAATATACTTGTAAATCTCGGCTATTGTTCAGAAGCAGATGTTGCAAGAGCAATTGAGATGAAAACAGGATGCAAGTTTGTTTCTATTGAAGAAGCAGGCATCAACTTTGCGATTGCCAATATAATTCCTACGGATATTATAGCTCGCCATGGCGTTTTACCTCTTTATCAGGACGAAAAGAAGCTTTTCGTTGTTATGAGAAACCCCAATGACGTTGTTACTCGCGATAACCTTTCGGTTATTACGGGCGGTATGGAAATTGTTCCCCTTATTGCTACTGACACAGAGCTTACAGCGGCTATAAATACAATTGTTAATAACGCTTCATCTATAGATACTTACGATGAAGAAGAGGCAATGGAGGAGGAGCTTGCTTCTCTTGATGATTTGGCTGCTGATGAAAAGCCTGCAGTTCAGCTTGTTAACCAGGTTATTACTAACG
This sequence comes from Acutalibacteraceae bacterium, assembly GCA_045604445.1. Lineage (GTDB taxonomy): Bacteria > Bacillota > Clostridia > Oscillospirales > Acutalibacteraceae > DTU089. The sequence continues at coordinate 1,400 of JAZUOA010000076.1, read as the reverse complement.
CTGTTAAATCGGGAGCATCCGATATTCATATTGAGCCGTTGGAAAAAACTATGAGAATCCGTCTTCGTATAGACGGTGTTCTTCACGAGGTTCTTCAGCAGCCTATTAAGCTTCATCCTTCGGTTTCTTCTCGTGTTAAGGTTATCGGCGGTATGGATATTGCTGAAAGGCGTGTTCCTCAGGATGGTCGTACAACCGTTAAGGTAGACGACAGAACCTTCGATATTCGTATTGCAGTGCTTCCCTCTGTTTACGGTGAAAAAATAGTTATGCGTCTTTTGGAACGCGGTTCTAAATCAGTTCAGCTTAAAGATATCAAGTTTTCTCCCCAACAGTTCGGAAGATTTGAAAAAACAATATTTATGCCTTATGGCTTCTTGCTTGTTACAGGACCAACCGGTAGCGGTAAATCAACAACTCTTTATGCAACTCTTGCAGAGGTTAGTGATATTACAAAGCACGTTATCACTCTTGAAGACCCTGTTGAGCGCCGTATGCCCGGCCTTTGCCAGGTTCAGATGAACACAAGAGCAGGTATGACCTTTGCAGCCGCTCTTCGTTCAGTTCTTCGTGCCGACCCGGATATTGTCATGGTCGGTGAAATTCGTGACGGTGAAACTGCAAAAATTGCCGTTGAATCCGCTCTTACAGGTCACATGGTTTTCTCAACACTTCATACAAACGATGCGCCCAGCGCGATTACCCGTCTTGATGAAATGGGTGTTGAGCCTTTCCTTACAGCATCTTCGCTTGTTGGTGTTCTTGCTCAGCGTCTTATCCGCGTGCTTTGCCCTCGTTGCAAGGAGGCTGAGGATGTTACATACAGAGAGCTTCTTAACAGTATGGAGGATTTCCCCATTCCCGAAGGAAAAACCCTTGATGATACAGTAAGAATATATCGTCCAAAGGGTTGCATTGCTTGTAGCAACACAGGTTACAAGGGTCGTCAGGGTGTTTTTGAATTTCTTCAGATTACCAACGAAATGAAGGAGCTTATTCTTAAACGCTCAGGCGTTGCAGATATTAAAGAATTAGCTATCAAACAAGGTATGCATACTCTTCGCCAGGAGGGTATTGATAAAATTCTTGAAGGAACAACCTCAGTTGAAGAGGTTCTTCGAGTTATTGTTTAATTATTTATCGGCAGTTATTTTCTATTCATTATGAAAGGGTGAGTATATGAAAATATTAACCAAAAGAAATGGTATTGCACTTATTGCGGTACTTGCTGTTTTGCTTGTATTAACATTACTTATTCCGGTTATGTTCACTATGAGTGAGAATGCAACAAAGGCTGCAATGCAGGGCACGGATGAGCAGAGAGCCTCCTACCTTGCAAGAACTATGATTGAGATGAGCGTTGCAGCTTTTGAAGATTTCTACGATATGGCAGATGAAGG
>JAZUOA010000075.1:0-12511 GCA_045604445.1 Acutalibacteraceae bacterium | reverse complement strand
CCTTAATTCTATCAAGCACCTTAGGGCAGCTGTTATAAAAATTATCAATAATAACAACATCTTTGCCTGAATTAAGTAACTCAATTACGGTATGCGAGCCTATGTAGCCGGTACCGCCTGTAACAAGAACTGCCATATAAATCTCTCCTTAAAAATCAGAATTCAATGTTTTCAATTGTGTCTGCTTCTGTTGTTTCTTTTTTTGTTGTTTCCTCTTTAGTGGTTTTTTCTTCTTTAGTGGTTTTTTCGGTGGTTGTAACAGGACCAGTATTTGTGTTTGGTGTGTAGTTAATTGCAGGTCTGTCGTTGCTTGTAACAGGGATAAGCATTGTTGTTGGAGGAACATCAAAAATAGATGTTAAAGATTCTTCTTCTGAAACGAATTCGGTTAAATCTGATTGAGTATCTGATAATGTTGGTAAGGTAGTTGAGGGTGCGAGCGTTGTTCCGTTAGATTGAAGCGATTGCTCCTCGGGCGCATCGGAGGGTGTTACGAAATATCCGCCGAATTTAAAGCCTAACACAACGCAGACAATTACAGCAACTGCCAAAATAATTATAGCGGCGATTGTACCCTTTTTGCCTATTGAAGCAGCGGGTCTTGAATCCGCCTGATATTCTGCTTCGATAAGAGCTTGCTCATATTTTGCTTTTTCTTCTTCGGTAGCAGTTTTTTTGAAGATTACCTCATCAACATATTTATCAATCATAAGGTAAAGCTCAGTTGTTGCTTCTGCAATTAAGTTATCAATGCTTTCATCTGCGTTGGCAAAAAGCTTTTTAACAACTATTTTGTCTGCCGAGGCAACGCTTATGAAGGAATAATAATTTGTAACTGCTTCTCCCTTTTTTTCGCGGAAAATATTTGAAATTGTAGCACCCAATTCGGTTCCTCTTAAATCCATTGCGCCCTTGGCAAGCTGAGCGGCATATTCTTTGGGGTCGCTTATGCCCTCATCGTTAACAAAGGGGGTAAAGAAAACGGTGTTTTCATAGTTTGAGCAATCTTTAATCTGGTTTTTAATCAGCTTTGCCGCAGGGGTGGACGGTATTGCAAGCTTAATATCATTTTTAATAAGCTTTGCAACAAGCGCTTCAGCATCTGTAGAAGCATCAGCGGTGGTTGCAATATCTTCAGGGATATCTACCTTTTTGGCATTAGCTTTAAAAAACGGTAAATCAGATTCGGATAGCATTGTAAGAGAAATATCCTCGGAAAGAGGGAAAACTACAATGTATTGCTCCTGAGCCTTTACATAGAATCCGCTGAAAAGACCATCATCAGAAAGGAGCTCAGCACATTCGTTAGGTACAAGAGAATGAGCCTTTCTGAGTTTGGGGTCTGTAATTCTGCTGCCTATTTTGTTGTCGATTTTTTCGCTGTAGGCAGGGGTAAAGCTGAATGCTTTTATAAGCACAGGTTTAAATTTAAGATAAAGCTCGCTTTCAATGCCTAAAAGAACGGCATCGCTGGAATTTAAAGCAGCGGAAATTTCAGCAAAAAGTGCACTCGGTTCGGAATAGCTTTCAAAATATATTCCGCTTTCAGTAACGCTCTCTGCTATGCTTTGCTTTAAAGAAGCAAGAGCAAAGCTGTTTTGTTCAAAAGAAAATGCTTTGATTTTCATTTTCACACCTCACACTATATTACTATCAGAATTTTAATATAAATAGAATTTTTTATCGTCTTTATAAGGGTTTTGGCGGGGAGTATCATAATAGCTTTCGGGGTATTTAACGGGGGTTGTTTTAAACCTTGCCAAATCCGTGTCAACCTCAGAGGATTCACCCTCGCGAACCATTCTTGCTATAACCAGAAGCCTTGCATCATCAAATTCATAGGTGCAGGTGCAAAGGGTTAACAGCTTATCTGTTGGCAGAATATCCACGCCTGTGTCATATAACTTTCTCTTGTCCAGTTCTTGAATATACTCCTCAAAGCAAAGGTCGGAGCAGTTATCAAAGGTGAAATCGAAAAAGTAGCCGTTGTTGCTGTCAACAGAGCCGTTTGTAAGGATAACCGCATAAACCTTCCAATCATGCTTTTCAAAAAGTGTATCAAAATGAATTACAGGGTGCTTTTTGAAATAATCTATGCTTTTGTAATTAGCAAGTGCGGCAAAACGCTCGCCGTCAAACATATTGTGGCCATAAAGCAAGGTGTTTCTGTCAAAGGGGTCAAAGTCATCAATATAAGAAGCGAAAACTGAGCCGTAGCTGGTGGAGTTGCCGTTAAAATCATGGCGGAGATAGTATTTATCGTTATCCGCCTGAACAACAGGGGTATCAACTTTAGTTCCGTCTATTTTTAGATAGCCGATAGTTTGCGGGTTCTTAGCATAGTAAAGCGCATAATCATAAAGAATTCCTGCAGGGAATTTAACATCTAAAAGCTCAGGGTATTTATCGTAAAGATACGCCCATTTTTCTGCCTCGCTCATAGAATCCAATTCTTTTTTTATATCATCGGGGATTACCGATGATAATGTGGATTGCTCCTCCTGGCGAAGCACAAGGAATTTTTCAATGCCTTTTTTACCTACAAAAAAGGCAGAAACAATAACTGTGAATAACAACGCATAGCTCAGAACGGTAAGAGCATTTTTTTTGATTTTTCTCTTTTTCAGGCTTTTTATAATAGCCTGTTTTTGAGATTCATCGGTTCTGTATACCGTTTCCTCTGAGCCGCTGAAATAGCGATATGGGGAAATATTCTCTTTTTTCTTTTTTTTCATTATATATCACCTAAGAGGCTTAATGCTGTTTCTATAGCTGATAATCTGTTGTTAAGCCTTATATTTTCAGTAAAATTATTTTGTAATTTTTTAATTTTTACGGTTTCGCCTGTGTCAATGCAAATATAAATAAGCCCAACCGGCTTTAAGGTGTTGTCGGAAAGGGGACCGGCAATGCCGGTTATTCCTATACCGATGTCTGCACCAAGCGCTTTTTTTACACCTGCCGCCATTTCTTTTGCAGTTTGTTCGCTTACAGCGCCAAAGGAATCAAGCGTTTTTTTCTTTACACCTAAAACTTGCATTTTAACAGAATTTGAGTATGAGCAAACACCACCCAGATAAACTGAGGAAGCACCGCTTACATCGGTTATAAGCTTGCTTACCCAACCGCCTGTGCAGGATTCTGCAAGAGCAAGGGTCTTGTTTTTTTTATTTAAATTTTGAACCGCCTTCTCAGCAAGGGGGAAAAGTTCTTTTTCAGTCATTATTTTCAACACCGTTTGAATTTATTGCAATTCTTACTATGCCATCATAGGCGCGTTTACAAAGCCCTTCTATATCAAGCACACTTTCAGCTTCTTCAACATCGTTGAGGTGCGGCTTTGTTTTAGGATGCTTGGGAGTGAACACAGTGCAACAATCCTCAAAGGGTTGGATTGAAATATCAAAGGTTTCGATTTTTCTTGAAATTTTTATGATTTCTTCTTTGTCCATTCCTATGCAAGGGCGGAAAACAGGTTGATTTGCAACTGCATCGGTGCAACCAAGAGCAAGCATTGTTTGGCTTGCAACCTGAGCAACGCTTTCACCTGTTATCAGCGCATGGCAATCTGTGGCTTCTGCAAGCATACAGGAAAGGCGCATCATAAAGCGGCGCATAATAATTGTGAAATATTCTTCAGGACATTTTTCCCGAATCATTTCCTGAATTTCTGTAAAGGGAACGGTGTGGAGCCATATTCTGCCGCTATAGCGAGCAACCCTTGAAAGCAAATCGTGCACTTTTTGCTCCGAACGAAGAGAGGTGTAGGGTGGAGATGCAAAGTGGATGCCGACAAGCTCAACTCCGCGCTTTGCCATCATATAACCTGCAACCGGGCTGTCGATACCTCCTGAAATCAGGAGAAGCCCTCTGCCTGAAGAGCCAACGGGCATACCGCCGGCACCTTTTAACTGATTACCGCGAATGTATGCTTCATCGCGAATTTCAACCGTTACAACTATATCGGGGTTTTTAACATCTACCTTAAGATGAGGAAAGCTTGATAAAATTTTTCCGCCAACCTCTCTGGAAATTTCCGGGGAGGTGAGGGGGAATTTTTTATCGCTTCGCTTTGCTTCAACCTTAAAGGTTTCGGCTTCCATAAGCTGATTTTTCAAATATATGGGCGCAATTTCCAGGATTTTATCCATATCCTTTTCCAATGCGGCAGCTCTTGAATAGCCTGCAATACCGAATACCCGGGATATTTCGTCAGCGGCGGCATCTAAATCCACATTATCGTCTAAAGGCGTAACGGTTACTGTTGATTGGGATTTTTTAAATTGAAAAGCGCCGAAAGGCTTTATGCGCCAACGTATATTTTTTACCAGCATATCCTCAAAGGTTGACCTGTTAAGACCCTTGAGGGCAAGCTCGCCATCTTTTATAAGAATAATTTCTTTCATAAATTTCACCTTTATTTTTTGCCGTATTTTTCGGCAGCTTCTTTAATTGCCGAAATGAGATATTCAACTTCCTCTTCAGTGTTGTAGCGGGAAAAGCTGATTCTTACGGCACTGTCAATTATTTTAGGGTCAAGCCCCATTGCAGTAAGCACGGGACTGCGATGCCCCATTTTGCAAGCGGAGCCTGCGGAAATATAGATACCTTTATCGCTCATAAAATTAACAATCGGTTGGCTTGGAAGCCCCAAAATTGAAATATTGGCAATATAAGGGATTGCATCATCAGGGGAGTTTATGGTTACACAAGGTATATCTCTTATAGAGTTGATAAAATGGTTTTTAAGAGAAGCTACATATTTACTGTGGGCGGTTATATCGGTTGCAGCTTCTGCTGCCGCACCAAATGAAAATATTGCAGGAGTAGCTTCAGTTCCGGAATGAATGCCCTGCTCCTGACCACCGCCTAAAACATAAGGCTTTATAATTCCCTTGGATTTTAAATATATTCCGCCAACGCCTTTTAAGGCGTGGATTTTATGACCGCTTACAGTAATTATATCTGCATCAAGAGCTTGAGGGGTTACGGGGATTTTACCCAACGCCTGAATGCAATCGGAATGAATAATTGCGGGAGCTTTAGCGCGTTTAACGGCAGACCTTATGATGTTAACAGGGAGAACTGAGCCTACCTCATTATTAACCGCCATTACAGAAACCAAAATAGTGTTTTGGTTAATTGCCGAAAACAATTCATCTTCGCTTATTTTTCCGCTTTTATCGGGCATTAAACGAACAACTTCGATTCCTGCTCCCTCGAGCTTTTTAATTGGCTCTGCAACGCTTGGGTGCTCAATTGCAGTTGTAACTATTCTGTTTCCTTCTCTTTTGAGCTTTTCATAAGCACCTAATATTGCGGTGTTGTTGGCTGTTGTTCCCGAAGAGGTAAAATAAAACGAGCTTTCCGGAGCTTTTAAAAGATTTGCAACCTTTTTGCGAGCGGCTTTTAATTCGTTGCTTGCATTAAGCCCCATTTGGTGAAGCGAGGAGGGGTTACCCCAATTATTCTCTATTGCCGTTTTTGCAGAAGCGATTGCTTCTGCGCACGGAGGCGTTGTGGCGCTGTTATCAAAATATGCAACCAAAAAGCATTCACTCCTACTCATAAATAATCACTTTATTATACAATATTAAGTGTGATTTTGTAAATGCTTTTAAATGAACTTTTAGTGTAAATTTATTGAATATTTTATTAACTTTCGGAAAAGATTCTTTTAGAAAACAAAAGGAGCAGTTTTTATGAAAACAAGCAGAAGAAAAACAGTTAGAATTATAAGCTTTTTAACGGCGCTTGTATTAGTTTTAGGTGTTTGGAGTATTGTAAGCACTGTTAAGCTTTCTAAAATGAAATTGCAAATGCAGGCATCAAGAGAAAGAGCGCTTACCCAGTTGGGTGCATATTTAGATGATATTGACCTTAATTTGTTGAAATGTATGTATGCGGCATCATCGGAAATGCTTTCGGATATTTCTTCTAAGCTTTGGCGTTCCAGCGCATCAGCAAAAGAAAGCCTTTCTGAGATAACTGATTCTAACACAGAGGTTTCGGGGGTTTATAAATTTTTGTCCCAAGTGGGAGAGTATACCCTTTCCTTGAATGATAAAATCGCCCGAGGTGAAAAGCTTTCAACAGAGGAAACAGAAAATTTAAAAAAGCTTAAGGGTTATTCTGCAGAGCTTTCAAAAACCGTGAATTACCTTATTGAAGAGGAGGAAAACGGCGGACTTGATTTTGAAGAGGTTAAATCCACTTTGCAAAAGGAAGGGGAGCAAAATCTTTATTTAGGCGATGAGCTGAATGATACAAAGCAGGTGTTGGAGGATTACCCTACGCTTATTTACGACGGACCATTTTCTGACCATATCACAGATAAAAAATCGGAAATGACAGAAAAACTTGCTGAGGTTTCTGAGCAGGAGGCGAAAAAGAAAGCTGCTGATTTTTTAGAGGTGGATGAAAATTCAATTTACTTTTTAAGCAAAACCGACAGCAATTTACCAACTTATACCTTCTACAATGCAGACACAACAATTTCCGTGACTCAAAAGGGTGGCTTTATATCCTATATTCTTAAGTCGAAAATGGCAGGCGAAAGCGTTTTAACACCTGAAAATGCAATAAAAAAAGCTGTGGAATATTTAAAAAAGCATGGTTATGAAAATATCAAGGAAAGCTACTATTCAACTAATGATGGGATTTGCACGGTGAATTTTTCATATTATCAGGGTGGAATAACTTATTATACGGATTTAATAAAGGTTAGCGTTGCCTTAGATGACGGCGAAATTACTGCCTTTGATGCAACAGGATATTTAATGAATCACAAAAAAAGAGATATACCTGAAAATATAAAATACACCTTAAAATCCGGCAAAAGCCTTATAAAAGATGGTCTTACCGTAATATCTTCAAAAAAAGCGTTTATTCCTACTGAATGGGAAACGGAAAACTTTACCTATGAATATCATTGCAGAGATGAAAACGGTGAAGAGGTTCTTATTTATATAGACCCCGTAACAGGAGAAGAAAAGGAAATCCTTATTCTTTTATACTCTGATGGCGGAATGCTTACAAAATAAAGAATATTAAAAAATATTCGGGGAATAATCATAGAGGAGCCTTTGGTTTTGGCGTGCGGTATTTAACCGTGACCTTAAAAACAGTCTTCTCCGGAAAGGACGTGAGTATATGAAAAAAATCATTGCGATTTTTGCAGTAGTTATGCTTGTTGGCTGTATGGCATTTGTTTTCAGCGGTTGCGGCGGTGATGACAATAACATGGGAACAACCACAACAACCTTAACAACTACAAGACCGACTACAACAAATCCCGGTATGGTAACAGATGTTTCCGAACCCGATGATAATGGTGCATTGGGCGAGCTTGCAACAGATGTTTCGGAAGATTTATCCGAAATGATGACTGATGCCTCAAGGGCGGTTTCAGATATTGCAGATTAAAAAATTGCTACCCGAAAGATTTTTTCCTTCGGGTAGCAATTGATTATACTTTACTAACTTTAAAAGCTGATTGTTTGAGAAGCAATTTTGGAACCATCAGTTGAAAGCAACTCAAAGGTGACCTTATAATTGCCTAAATTTGTTGAGGGGTAAGCCATTATTGCTGAATTATTTTTCTCGGAAAGCGTAACGGAATCAGTTTGAGAGTATCCGTATTGAGTAGTGTATTTAAGAGTGAGAGGCTTTCCGTGAAGAGCCTTGTCATTAACAACAACATGGAAATAAATAGCTTTATTATGATCTAACTCTGTAAGAGAGGTTTTAAGGTCGGTAACGCTATAGTTAACAAATGCTTTAACATCACCGTTTGCAACCTCAGCTGAGCCTAAAAGCTCTTTTCTGAGCTCTGCAGAATTTCTGTATTCAGCCTTTGTAAGCTCATTTAAATATTTAACGGTTGTTTTATTCTTTTCATCCAGGTTATTCGTTACATAAAGATATTTAGCCTCTTTGATTTTTTCAGCTGCATCGGAATATTTTTGTATATCGCTAAGGATATCAATAGCGCTTGCGTATTCTCCGCTTTCAATAAGAGAAAGGGCTTTTCTGTAGGAGCATTCCTTTATCATATCTGCGCTGTTGCCGTAGTCTTTAATTTCTGCAAAAAGCTTTGTTGCATTATCATAGTTTTTGGCATCAAGCTCTGCGGTTGCTTCAGCGTAAATGCAGGTTTGAACTCTTGTGAGGCAATCCTTATATTCTCCTAAGGATTCATATGCTATTCTTGCCTGAGAATGATTACCTTCCGCTTCAAGCTTTTCAGCATTTTTATAGGTGCATTCCTTGATTTTTTCTTCGCTGTCGGAATAAGCCCTTATTTCGCTGAATACTGCTATAGCTTCGGTATAGCTGCCATCTTCTGCAAGAGTGGTTGCTTGTTTATACTTGTATTCAGTTATAGCGCCCGGTACATATTTAATTCCAATAACCGCAACAATTAAAACTAATATAAGAGCAATAAGGATTTTGCCTTTACCACCCTTTTTATTTTTGGATTTTTGCGGCTTGGACTCTTTTGCTTCAGCTTGTTCAGCAGGTTCCTCGGGGGCTTTTTCATCCTCGGTGGGAGCCTCTGCCTTTTGAGTTTCTTCAGCCTTTACCTCGGCAAGAGTTTTTATCTGAGGTTCATCATCCTGCACCTGGGGAGCTTCCTCGATTGCAGTTTCAACAGGTTCCTCCTTTGCTTCATCACAAACCGATTCTTCGATGCTTTCTTCGGCTTCTTCAGCTTCTGCTTCAATCTCTTCTTCGTTTGAAACTAATTGAAAATCATCTGTTTCTGCAATTATTTCTTCAATAGGCTCCGCCATTTCCTCAGGTGAAATTTCTTCGCTTGTTTCTGAGGATGGTTCGGTTGCTTCTGAAGGCTCGCTTTCTTCTTTTTCCTGCTCTTCAGCTGAGATAACCTCTGCTTCCTCAGGAGATTCATTATCAACGGATTCGGAAGCCTCTTCCTGCGGTTCAGCGCTATCTTCTGCAACAATTTCAGCTGCTTCGGGTTCAAGAATTACAACGCATTCTGTTTGCATTTCAATTTGTTCATCATAATGCTCATTGTAGCTTTCATAAAGGAAATCATAGGCTTCCTTCATAAGCTTATCGCTTGTTGATTCAACGCCTTTTATAGTGTTATATTGGCCTTTTTCAAGAAGCTTTGCAATATCAATGAATTTTTGGGATTCATCCTTTAAAAATTCATATTTGTCGTGGCTTTTTTTGAAGAACATAACAATACATCTCAGATATATTTCGAGATTCTTAATGTTATTTGAAAGTATACCTGTAAAAACAGTGTGGTTACTGATATCTTCTATGATTTTATTGTAGGTTTTGTTTCCAACCTCTTCAGCAATTTTTCTGCCTAAAAGGTAGCATTCCGAGAACCTTACAGCAAGCTTTCTTTGGGCAGTTTCATTATAGGAATTAACAATATCCTTCAAAGAAATTCTGAAATCTTTAGCTTCCTTTTGTATTGCAAGTATTGCCGCAACTTCTGTTTTGATTTTTTCTGCATCTGCATTTTCAAGGGTGCGAACATGGTGCTCTGCAAGAGCTCTTTCTAATTTTCTGCCCTCATCGTTTGCAAGGGCAATATATTCGGGGAAATCTTCCTCGGAAAAATCCTTGAAGCATTCAAGGATTTTTTCATAGGTTTCGCTGATGGAATCAGTGTCACCATCGATTGTTGAAAAAGCATCGCAAAGAGCCTTGTAAAAAATTGCACGAGGCTCTGCACCGTTCCGGACGATGTATTTCATAAGAAAATCTGCAGCTGCGGAAAAATTCTCTTCATTATAATTTTGAATACCCAAAACAAGATTTTCAATTTCCCCGGGCATTTCTGCTCCGCAGGAGGGGCAAGCAAATTTGTCGCCTTTGTTTTGGAGGTATGCATTTTTGCATTCGGAACAAATTATTCTAATCATAATGTCTCCTTAAATCAGTTACTAAATGAACTCATACGCATTACATAATAACACAAATCGACCGTTCTTTTCAATATTTTATTACAAAAATATTGCAGAAACGGTCGAAAAAAGTTACAAATATGTTATTTTATGGGCTTAATCCACAGCTCACAAAGCTTAAATCCATCAATAGGTTCACTGATTTCAATATCCAATGCGCCGTTCTTGAAAACCTCTTTGGGTAAAGTATAGGTTGCGCTTTCAAAACCGGGAACAAGAAAATCTTTATCAAATTGCTCATTCTTTTTACCGCCATATTGGGAGCCTTCATAGATTTTTTCGCCGCCGGCTTTAACAGTATGGTGGGTGATATGTTCATTTTTATCGGATTTATAAGCTATTTTCAAGGTGTAGTCGGTTTCGGGTATAAATCCTCCGAATTTTGCGCTGAAGGTGAAATGGTCGAAAACCTTTGTCATTGCCATAGGCATAGATTTTTCTTTAGCAAAGGGTTTATCGGCATAAACATCCATATAAAACTCACCATCTTGGCGGATTCCTAAGGTGTTTAATCCGTGGAGAGCAACGGAATAATAAACCTCGCCGGGATTGCATTTTCTGCAATTCAAAAGCTCATTTATGTAGGGAAGAATTTTGATTTCATCAAGGGTTAAAGCATAGCTGAGCTTTGAAATTAAGTAAGCTCTGTCGGTAATGTTATTGTCAATAGTTTCGAGAGTTGCTCCTCTTTCCCAGCTTTCTGCGCAATAATGCTCAACATCCAATTGCATTCCTATAAGCTCAAAAAGCCTTCCGGCAAGATAATCGATTTCTTCGCGAAGGGATTTGTAGGAATCTGTAAAGGGCGCAGAAAGAATTTCAATAGCTTCTTTTACCGAAGCGCTATCAGAAGCTTTTTTCAGAACATATTCTGCATTTTTTATAAGACCTAATTCAAAAACACGGCGTTCTCTGACCAGCTTATCGCAACAGGCTCTGAAATATAGCGATACAAATCGCCAATTATCATTGAGGTGAGGATAATCTGCTTTTAATTCACAAAACGCTTTGTAGCAGGCATCAATTACAGGGTTCTCTTCGGGGGCGCCCTGCCAGTTTTTTTCCAGCATAAAAATGCAATCGGCTATTTTCTCCTCATCTGCACCGTAGAGAAAATATCTTGCATAATCAAGGATAATTTCTTTTAAATCAGTATTTTGATTGAATTCCAAAGCAGACCAAACTGCCTTGTTAAGGTCATCGTGTGCCCCTTCAGAGTAGCTTACGCTGCCTATTGTGTAGGGGGAGAAGATTCTGTGAAGAGTGCGAAGCTCGGTGGGGCGCGGATTTATGCTCTCGCGGGAAAGAGTTGCCGCATAAGCATAATGCCAATCATCCTCTAAAAAATTAACAGGGTATTCGCACCTTACATTATGCGTTATATCAGGATAGAATCTTAGAGGATATTTTTGGGGGATGCGTTTTCTTAATTCATGGATGGGGAAGGCATGGTTCGGCCCCATAATAATTGCCGAAAATTCCTCCGGCTCTTTTTCCATCTCTGAAGCAAAAATTTCGCCCCAATCCTTATATGTGTGCGGTGCCTGAGAGGATGGGTGGAGCTCTGCTTCGGGGTGATGCTTCTTAAGCACTTTTTCTATTTTTTTGCATCTGTCAACAAAAACATCTGCAGTAAGCTCTCCCGGGTCACCACCGGGCGGGAAAACTATGTTAAGGCGAGGCATACTTTTGTAAATCATATCGCGCACTGCGAGAGCTTCTTCCTCGGTTTCATCGTCATCATTTGCTTGCCAGAGCGAAACATCCAAATCAACAATATCAGCAAGGCGGGATGCCTCTGCCAAAAATTCATATTGCTCATATTTCATAAGGCTGTTTCTGGAATTCTCTTTGGGCTTGGTGCCGTTATGCTCAACAGTATTCATACCAAATGCCATTAAATCCAGATAATAATCAAAAAACTGCTCGTAGCTCCAGGCATCATAAGTGTTAGGGGTTGTTCGATATGCAGTTTGATGACCGCGTATTTTCTTCTGAGGGCAATATATGCCGTTAATATTTTCTGTTAAAAACGCTTCACCGTTTTTAAAAATCATTTTCCTGAGAAAATGAGAATATCCGAAAATAAGCGCGCGGATTGTTTTTCCGCGGAAAATAATTATGTTTTCCCTTTGGTCGATTTTGTAGCAATCCTTATCGGCAAAATCTTCTGAAATAACAAACTGAAAGTTTGGTTCTTTTTCAAAGCTGTTTAAAGCTACGGGTAAGAATGTCCTTTTATTTAACTCTTTTTTAAAAAACTCTGCGGCTTTAATCGCTTCAGCATTTTCTGCTTTTATATTAAATTCAATGAAAGAGTAATTCATAAAATACCCCCAAATATATTTGTTGTTATTTTACCACAGGTTCAGGTTCTGTTCAATAAAAAGTGAGTTAATTTTGTTTTTTTACTTGAATTTTATTTGACCTATGGTAAAATGGGGATAATTTAAAAAGAATAGGAGAGCAATTATGAATGCTTTTACTGTAAAATGGTACACCAGATTTATAACCTCGCTTTTAGGATACACACCTGAGCTTAAGGTGGCTATGAAGCT
>JAZUOA010000074.1:0-7828 GCA_045604445.1 Acutalibacteraceae bacterium | reverse complement strand
GTTGAACTGGTGTATTGTCTTCCTAAGACCGCTTGGCCTCCAACTTGGTATGGTTGTTATTCTCGTTGTTGGTCTTGTTATGAAAGCGATTATGGGTCAGCAACAGTTCAAAAATGCAGAAGCACAAGGCCTTGACCTTATTATTTCAACGGCAATCTGTGCGTTGGGACTTATTCTCTTCGTTATGATTTTCTTTACTAATAACAAGGAGCGCGTTCCTTTCACACAAGAAAAGGTTTCTCTTAAGGATGCCGTAAAGGTTGTTTTCACTCACAAGAATCTTCTTATGGTATCTCTTACTAAGCTCTGCGGTTTTGGTCGCGGAGTTTACGGAACAGTTTCTCTTTACATAGCAATTTATCTTTTAGGCTCAAAGGATTTGAAATTAGGTCTTCTTCTGCCTATGGGTATAGGTACTGCAGTCGGTACTCTCCTCGTTAACATAGTTCTCAAGAAATTCTCCACCAAGAAGACTTTCATTCTTTTCTGCTTCTATGGTGCATCCTCTCTTGCAATCCTTTTCCTTGTTTCAAAGGGTATAGGCTTTAATGATGGACTTATCATTCCTTTCCTTATTCTCAATTTCTTCTGCGGTCTTCAGCACGGTAACACCAATGTTACACCCAACATTATGATTGCAGATTGCGTTGATGAAATTGAGTACAAAACCGGTAAACGCCAGGAAGGTCTTGCCTATGCAGGCTACGGTCTTTTTTCTAAAATTGCATCCGCATTCACAAAGGCTCTCGGCCCTTGGCTCCTTTACACTTGGTCAGGCTACCTTGCCTCAACAAATGCCAACGTTGCTTATGCTGCTCAAAGCGATGCAACGCTTAATAAAATTCTTATGATTTACACAATCATTCCTGCAATTTTTGTTGTTCTTCAGGCAGTTCCTATTTTCTTCTATGATATGGTAGGCGAAAAGAAGGGAAATATAACAAAGGCTCTTATGGAACGCCGCGAAAAAAATGCAGATGCAGAGATTTCTGTATCTGAAAAGGCTTAAGGAGGCGGTAATATGGCAAAAGAGAAAAATGCTCTTAACTTAAAATTATATGCCGTTGTTGTTTTCTTTATTATTGCAGGTCTTCTTGCAACAATAACAGTTACCACCTATAAAAACAGATATAACGGCTTCAGCGCAGAAAAAACTGCCTTGGCTTTTATTCAGAGCATTGTTGAAACAGGCGATGGCTACAATGCATATAAAAACGCTGTTGTCAGCAAAAACTATAAATACGGCGATTTTATAAGGGAATATTATATTTACCCCATAATTTATTCCGAATCCGGCTATAAACCCGGCGACTCCAGAGATGGTCTTAAGGGCTTTAACGATGATAGTTTCAAGGGAGAAAAAACCTTGAATGATAATGGCTCGCTTGCAGGTGAGGTAATTGATTCAATGTATCCCTACTATAAATCTCTTATTAAAGAGCTTAACGGTTGGGATAACTACGACGCTTTCTTCACTAAATACTTTACAAAGCTTTGTGAAGTACGCGAGAAAGTTTTCGGCGATAAATATATGACTGACGAAATAATGTTTACCGCTTTAGAAGCTAATGTTCTTACCTATGGCGAAAGCCTTACAGGCACAGAAGATGAATTCGATTCTAATACAGGCATACAAACAAGCGTTAAATCCATAGGTGATTATGAAACTGCTTATGGTGAAGATTATAAAATCAATTACGAAATAATAAAAACAAATGATATAGAAAACCTTGATGAATATAAGGCTTCTATAAATAAAGAAGCTTTTGAAACCTACAAGGTTTCTCCGGAAGACATTACCGCGGCAAAAAAAGTTGTAATTGAGGTTACATTCAACTCAACCTGCGTTGCAAATCAAGAAATCAATCTTGTAAAAATCAACTCTACATGGTATGTTGATAACACTAATATCGATACATCTGAGCTTTACAAAGTAACATTATTATCCTAGCCAGTTTGTTTCTTAAATTAAATATTTTTAAATCTGCCACCGGGTAGAGAGATGAAATAATTTCATCCGTTTGCATATCGTTAGGTCTTTGAAGATATGCAAGCGGATGTTTTTTTAGGAGGAATTATGATAAAAGAAAATCCTTTCAAAACTTTAACAAAATTTGAGCTTTCCCTTTGGATAAGCTCTCTTATTCTAATTGCTGTTAGTTTTATAATTTGCGGAAAATTTGATATGTTAGTTCTTATCGCATCTCTTTTAGGGGCTACTGCTCTTATTTTCGTTGCGAAAGGTAATCCTTTAGGGCAAATTTTAACTGTTATTTTCGCGCTGGTATATGCGGTCATTTCTTACCGGTTCCGATATTTCGGAGAAATGATAACCTATCTCGGAATGACATCCCCTATGGCAATTGCTGCTACTGTTCAATGGTTTAAAAACCCTTTTGAAAAGGGGAAAGCCGAGGTAAAAATAAGAACTCTTACCAAAAAGATATCTGTTCTGATGTGGTGTTTGACCGCTATTGTTACGTTTTTATTCTATTTCATTCTAAAAGCTCTTGAAACCCCAAACCTTTTTATGAGCACAGTTTCCATCGCAACAAGCTTTCTTGCGTCTGCGCTAACATTTTTCAGAAGTCCTTTTTATGCTTTAGCTTATGCTGCTAATGACATTGTTTTAATTATACTCTGGATTCTTGCCTCAATTGAAAACCCGGTTTATGCTCCTATGGTTATCTGCTTTTTAATATTTTTGATAAATGATAGCTACGGCTTTATAAATTGGCGCAAAATGATGAAAAAGCAAAACCAAAAGGTTGACACAGAGTTACCTTAAATTTATAATTAAAACGGTTAATACAACAAATTTTTCGAGGTGCTTTATGAAAAAAATTCATCTTCTTTGCAATGCTCATCTTGACCCGGTTTGGCTTTGGACAAAAAACGAGGGTATTGCAGAAGCTATTTCAACTTTTAGAATTGCTGCAAAATTTTGCGAGGAATATGATAACTTTATTTTTAACCATAACGAATCTGTTTTATATGAATGGGTCGAAGAACATGAGCCGGAACTTTTTTTAAAAATCCAAGAGCTTGTAAAAAAAGGCAAATGGCGCATAATGGGTGGTTGGTATCTTCAACCCGATTGCGTTATGCCCTCCGGCGAAGGCTTCATACGCCAGATAGAAACCGGAAACTCTTACTTCAAGGAAAAATTTGGTGTTAAGCCAACAACCGCAATAAATTTTGATCCTTTTGGCCACACAAGAGGTCTCGTGCAGATTCTCAAAAAAAGCGGATATGATTCCTATTTATTTATGCGTCCTCACGGTGTTGTAGGCGACAATACTGATTTTATCTGGGAAGGCTTTGATGGTAGCGAAATCATCGGTCATTCAATGTGGGGTGGATACAACTCTGCAAGAGGTCACATTGACGAAAAAATTGACAGATGTTTAGCCGATGCCCACGATGGCTGTAATCTAATGCTATGGGGTGTTGGCAACCATGGTGGCGGTCCTTCTAAAATTGACCTTGATAAAATTGAGCAGTATATAAAAAACCATCCCGAAATTACTATCGAACATTCTTATTGCGAAAATTATTTTTCGCAAATAGATAAAAGCAAATTAAAAAGATTTGATAAATCTCTTGTTCATTGCATGGTAGGTTGCTATACATCCATGGTAAGAATCAAGCAAAATTACAGAGCTCTGGAAAATGAGCTTTGTGAAACAGAAAAAATGCTTGCGATAAGCGGTATCAGTTATGATAACGCGCAGCTTAAGGAAGCTGAAAAAGCCTTGCTTTTCAGCCAATTCCATGATTGCTTGCCCGGCTCTATGATAAAAGGCGGCGAAGAACAAATACTGGGCCTTTTAAACTATGGCAGAGAGCTAACCTCACGCCTTAAGGCCAAAGCATTTTTCAAGCTTTGTGCAGGGCAGAAAAAGGCAATTGACGGCGAAATACCTGTTATGGTATTTAACCCGCATCCATATAAAATCGAAACAAATATTCAGGTTGAGTTTCAGTTGGCAGACCAGAATTGGAACGATAACGAGGTAACTCTCATTAAAGTCAGGGATGAAAAAGGAAACTATCTTCCCACCCAGAATGAAAAAGAATCCAGCAGCCTTAACCTTGATTGGAGAAAAAGAGTTGTTTTCACCGCAGAGCTTGAGCCGATGTGCATAAATCGTTTTGATTGCGAGCTTTATGTTGAGAACCTTGACAAACGCCCTATCACACCTTGCGAAGAAACCGATACACACATTGTTTTTTCAAACTCTCATATGAATGTGCTTATCAATAAAACTACAGGTTTGATTGATAAATACGAAGTCAACTCCAAAAATATCCTTAAAGAAAACAGCGGTAAAATCCTCGTTTATAAAGATAATGAAGACCCCTGGGGAATGACTGATGACGGATTTTATGATTGCATAGGTGAATTTTCCTTAATGAGCAAAAAGGAAGCAAACTGTTTTTCAGGTTACCCTGATGCTGACTATGAAAATGTTCACATCATAGAAAACGGTGATGTCAGAGCAAAAATACAAGCAACCTTTAAAAACAGAAATTCTTTCGCAGTTGTTACTTACACTTTGCCTAAAAACAGCAATTACATCGATATAAATATTAAAACCTTCTCAAATGATGCGAATTCAATGTATAAGCTTTCCTTCGAATCCGCTTTATCAGAAAACGCGAAATTTATCGGTCAAACTGCTTTCGGTAAGGAAGAAATGATAAAAGAGGAAAAAGAAGTCACATACCAAAAATGGTGCGGTCTTTTTGAGGCTGATAAATGCTTTGCAGTTATCAACAACGGCACTTATGGCGGAAGCGCAAAGGGAAACTGCCTTAATATTACAATGCTCCGCACTCCCGTTTACTCTGCTCACCCTATCCGCGACAGAGAAATTACCGATAACGATCGTAACCACGACCATATCGATATGGGTGAAAGAGATTTCTGCTACAGATTAACAAGCGATTACGAAAACCTGGAGACTAATGCAGAAATATTTAATCAACCGCCTTATGCCCTTTCATTCTTCCCATCCGGCTCAGGAGAAAAGAATAAAACAAAAATTTCGCTGAATAATAAAAACATTATTCTTTCAACCTACAAAAAATTTGATGACAAAAACAACATTTTAAGGCTTTTTAACTCAAAAGAAAAAGAAACCTCTGTTGTTTTATCAATCGAAAACAACAGCTTCAATCTTACTTTTGCACCATTTGAATTAAAAGCATTTATTTATGATGGTGATTTTATAAAAGAATGCAATATTTTAGGTGAATAATAAAAAAGTGTGTCTGAATTTATTAAAGCTTCGGACACACTTTTTTAATACTTACGCATTGCATTTTAAGCCTTAATATAGTATAATGAATTATCAATATGCTATTTTAGGGTAGTGTTATTAAAACCACTAAAGGTGATTATATGAAGAAAAACACAAAGGTAATTGTTTCGGCAATAGTCGTAACAGTGCTTATATGGTTAGCTGTTATACCATTCGGGGCCGTTGAAATCAAACGCTACTATGGTGATATCAACAATGATTCCTACATCACAACTCAGGATGCCCGCATTGCTCTTTTAATCGCTACCAAAATTTATAAAGAAGAATTATCCGGTATGGATTTCGAAGCCGCTGATATTGACCACAATGGTGAAATTGACACTCGGGATGCTCGCCGTATTTTAAGAACCGCTTCGGGTCTTATGGCAAAGGAGCAAATGGAAGGCTACGAATTCGATGAAAACCCGAAAGGATTTTTAAAACGAGTTAATGAGCTTCGCCTTGAGGATGATTACAATAACCATTCCCTTGTTCTTTCCCAGGAGCTTTGTAATATTGCAAAAATTGCAGCCGAGGAATACGCAACTAAAACAGGCTCTGCATTCGTTCGGGAGGACGGCTCTTATTACTATAAGCTTCTCGATGAAAACGGCATTTCTTATACTTATGCCGATAAAATCATCGTTACCGCATCCTTTGGCTACAAAGAAGCCTGCGATGCTATGGCAGCAGATATTCAAAGCAAAAAAGCGCTCTGCAACGAAAACTTTGAAAACTTCGGTGTTGGCGCATACACTAAAGATGGCCATACATTCTATTGGTGTGTTTACCTTACAAAATAAAAACAAAATCTACTCGAAAGGAAGTTTTATAAATGAGTGATTACAGAATAGAAACTAAATGCGTTCAAGGCGGCTACACTCCCGGTAATGGTGAGCCACGCCAGATTCCTATTATTCAAAGCACAACCTTTAAATACGCAACAAGCGAAGATATGGGTAAGCTCTTCGACCTTGAAGCAAACGGATATTTTTACACAAGGCTCCAGAATCCCACCAATGATTCTGTTGCCGCAAAAATCTGCGAGCTTGAGGGCGGTACTGCCGCAATGCTCACAGCTTCAGGTCAAGCGGCTTCCTTCTATGCCGTTTTTAATATTGCTTCTTGCGGTGACCATGTTGTTTCTTCTTCCACCATCTACGGAGGAACTTATAACCTTTTTGCAGTTACAATGAAGAAAATGGGTATTGAATTCACTTTCGTTTCACCTGATTGCACTGAAGAAGAGCTTAACGCAGCTTTCAAGCCCAACACAAAAGCTGTTTTTGGTGAAACAATTGCTAACCCTGCCCTTACCGTTCTTGATATTGAAAAATTTGCAAATGCTGCTCACGCTCACGGAGTTCCGCTTATTATCGATAACACATTCGCAACTCCGGTTGGTTGCCGTCCCTTTGAATGGGGTGCAGATATAGTTACCCATTCAACAACTAAATATATGGATGGTCACGGAGCTGCAGTAGGCGGTTGCATCGTTGATTCAGGCAAATTTGACTGGATGGCTCACGCAGATAAATTCCCGGGTCTATGCACTCCTGACGATAGCTACCACGGCATCACCTATGCAGAACGCTTCGGCAATGAAGGCGCATTTATAACAAAAGCAACTGCCCAGCTTATGAGAGATTTCGGTTCAATCCAGTCTCCCCAAAATGCTTTCTACCTTAATTTAGGTCTTGAAAGCCTCCATGTAAGAATGACACGCCATTGCGAAAACGGACTTGCAGTTGCAAAATTCCTTGAAGAAAACAACAAAATCGAATGGGTAACTTACCCCGGTCTTGAAAGCGACAAGTATTATAGCCTTGCTCAAAAATATCTTCCCAACGGTTCTTGCGGTGTTGTTTCATTTGGCGTTAAAGGCGGAAGAAAAGCAGCCGAAGAATTTATGAAAAAGCTTAAGCTTATTGCTATCGAAACCCACGTTGCCGATGCAAGAAGCTGTTGTTTGCACCCTGCAAGCGCAACCCACCGCCAAATGAACGATGATGAGCTTATCGCCTGCGGAATCACAAGCAACCTTGTAAGGCTCTCTTGCGGCCTTGAAAACGCAGAAGACCTTATTGCAGATATCGAACAAGCTCTTGGAGAATAAAGTGGCAAATGGTAAATGGCAAGTGGCAAATTAAGGGGCTTGCAGCCGGCATTTATAATGTTTGGAAGCTTGCTTCCCCTAAACTTGCAACTTGCAACTTGCCATTTTCAATTTTAAAAAAGGAGGTATGAGGAATGCCGATAAAATTGCCGGATGAGCTACCTGCAGTTAAAACCCTTGAAAAAGAAAATATTTTTGTTATGACAGATACGCGCGCCATAACTCAAGATATACGACCATTGAAAATTTTGGTTCTCAACCTCATGCCGAAAAAGACTGAAACAGAAACTCAGCTTTCTCGCCTTTTGGGTAACTCACCTTTACAAGTAGAATTTGAACTTATCCACACGAAATCCCATGTTCCGAAACACACCCCTAAAGAATATCTTATAGCTTTTTACAAAAC
>JAZUOA010000073.1:0-14802 GCA_045604445.1 Acutalibacteraceae bacterium | reverse complement strand
CAGATGACGAAGTTTTATTTCAGCTACATATTCCGCCTGTATTTCATCAATACCGAATCCTATCATAAGGTTTGGAACAACCTCTGCTTCCTCTTCGGTTTCGCGAACAATTTTAATAGCTTTATCAATATCAAGAAGAATCTTTTTAAGTCCTAAAAGAAGATGGAGCTTCTCTTTGGATTTTGCAAGGTCATAGCCAACTCTTCTGCTAACAGATTCAACTCTGAACGCTATCCATTCATCAAGAATTCCGGCAACGCCCATAACCATAGGTGTGCTACCAACAAGGATATTAAAGTTTGCGCCGAAAGAATCCTCAAGAGGAGTCATTTTATAAAGGCGCTTCATAAGCTTATCCGCGTCAGTACCGCGTTTTAAATCAATAGTAATCTTAAGACCCGATTTATCCGTTTCATCGCGGATATCGCTTATTTCCTTAAAAGAACCCGCCTTAACCTTTTCAATTATTTTATCAATAATTGCTTCGCAAGTGGTTGTTGGTGGAATTTCTGTTATATCAATACAGTTATTCTTTTTATCATATGAATATCTGGCTCGTATTTTTATAGAGCCTCTACCTGTATTATAAACCTCTTCAAGAGCAGCTCTGTCATAAACAATCAAACCGCCACCTATAAAATCAGGTGCCTTAAGGGTTTCAAACACATCAAAATCCGGATTTTTAATTAAACCTATTGTTGTTTCACAGATTTCGCGAAGGTTAAATGAGCAGATATTACTTGCCATACCAACAGCGATACCGCTATTCATATTTATAAGTATACTTGGGAACGACACCGGCAGAAGCTTTGGCTCTTTCATTGTGCTGTCATAGTTATCAACAAAATCAACAGTGTCTTTATCAATATCTCCGAAAAGCTCTGCACAAATTCCTTCAAGTTTTGCCTCTGTATAACGGGAAGCAGCGTAAACCATATTTTTGGAATACGCCTTACCAAAGTTACCCTTGCTATCAACATATGGATGCAAAAGAGTTTCATTACCCTTTGAAAGGCGCACCATAGTTTCATAAATTGCAGCATCGCCATGGGGGTTAAGCTGCATCGTTCTACCAACAATATTAGCAGATTTTATTCTTCCGCCATTCAAAAGCCCCATTTTATACATAGTATAAAGGAGTTTTCTATGAGAAGGCTTAAAACCATCTATTTCAGGAATTGCACGAGAAACAATAACACTCATTGCGTAAGGCATAAAGTTAGTTTCCAAGGTATTGGTTATTTGTTGATTAACAACCTCTCCTGCACCTATAATATTGGCTTTAACCTCATCCTCTTTAATAATTTCAGGATTATCTTTTTTCTTTCTTGCCATTTTTTAATACCTCACGAAATATCTGCAAGGTCAATATACAAATGACCGTTTTCTGCGATAAAATCTTTTCTATCCTGAAGATTGTCGCCTAAGAAAAGTTCAAACTTTTCAGCAATCAATTCTTCAACATTATCAGGCTCAACTTTAATAAGGCGGCGCGTTTTAGGATTCATTGTTGTAAGCCACATCATATCCGCATCATTTTCACCGAGACCTTTTGAGCGCTGAATTGTATATTTAGCGTTACCGATTTCTTCAAGGGCATCCGCCTTTTCTTTTTCGGTATAGGCAAACCAGGTTTCACCTTTTGAGGTAATCTCATAAAGGGGAGATTCAGCAATAAATACTTTACCCTCCCTGATAAGCGTTGGCATAAGCCTGTAAATCATTGTTAAAATAAGAGTTCTTATATGGAACCCGTCAACATCGGCATCGGTACATATTATTACCTTGCTCCAACGCAAGTTTTCAAGATTAAAGAGAGAAAGCTCTTTATTGGATTTTGAGGCAACCTCAACACCACATCCCAAAACCTTAATAAGATCAACTATGATTTCGCTTTTGAAAATGCGATTATAATCACATTTCAAGCAGTTAAGAATTTTACCTCTTACAGGGATAACAGCCTGAAAAGAAGAATCACGCGCCTGTTTACAAGCACCAAGAGCAGAATCGCCCTCAACTATAAAAATCTCTCTTTCGTTTTTATCTTTGCTACGGCAATCAACGAATTTTTCAACTCTGCTCGTCATATCATTAGATGAGGTAAGAGTCTTTTTCAGATTAAGCCTTGTAGTTTCAGCCTTTACGCGAGAGCGCATATTTATAAGAACCTGCTCGCAAAGTTTATCGGCATCAAGCTTATTCTCTATAAAGTATATTTCAAGCTGGTGCTTAATAAACTCAGTTAAAGCATCTTGTATAAATTTATTTGTTATAGCTTTTTTAGTTTGGTTCTCATAAGATGTTTGAGTTGAAAATGATGATATAACAAGCACAAGACAATCTTCAACATCTTGAAAACTGATCTTTGGGTCTGTTTTTGTATATTTGCCGTTCTGCTTCAAATATGCATCTATCTGGGAAACGAAAGCACTTCTTGTTGCCTTATCAGGAGCACCACCATGCTCAAGAAAACTTGAGTTATGATAATACTCTTTTAACTGCTTTTTATTTGAAAAGCAGAGAGCAATATTCATTTTAACCTTGTAATCATCTTTATCGGCTCTATCCCTGCCCTTTCGTTCTGCCTGCCAAAACTGAACAGTTGTAAGCCCTTCATCACCGATAAACTCATTTACATAATCAACTATACCGTTTTCATAAATATATTCAAAGGTTTCAAAACGTGTTTCAGTAAGTTGATTTTTAAGCACAAATTTAATTCCCGGATTAACAACAGACTGGCGTTTTAAGGTTTCCTGAAAATATTCAAGGGGAACATCAATATCCGTGAACACCTCTAAATCAGGGCGCCATTTAATCCTGGTGCCGGTATCCTTTTTGTCATAGGGATTTTTCTTCATATCCCCATCTATTTCGCCCTTTTTAAAGCGAAGCTCATAGCAGAATCCGCCTGAGTGAACCTCAGCCTCCATATACTCGGAAGCATATTGAGTTGCGCAAAGGCCAAGACCGTTTAATCCCAAAGAATATTCATAGTTTCCGCCATTGTTGGTGTCGTATTTTCCGCCTGCATACAAATCGCAGAAAACAAGCTCCCAGTTATAGCACTTTTCATTATTGTTATAATCTACAGGAAGACCTCTACCAAAATCCTGAACCTCAACTGATTTATCAAGGAAACGAGTTATAACAATTTTTTTACCGTAGCCCTCGCGCGCTTCATCGATTGAGTTTGAAATAATTTCAAAAACAGAATGCTCGCAACCATCAAGGCCATCGGAACCAAATATAACTGCAGGGCGCTTACGAACTCTATCAGCACCCTCCAGCTTTTTTATACTTTCATTACCGTACTCCTTTGAAGCCGGTGATTTTGCTTTTGCCATTAAAATACCTATCCTTTCGGAATTTTAATAAAATACAATTTTTGGTGATATTATTTTATATATTATACTATATCTTGTGATTTAGTCAAGATTTTTCTTATATAAGGGGTGATTTTTCGGACTATGATGAATTATGTTTTACCCCTGATGATAGTTTTTTCTTTTTTTTGCGCCATAAGCTCAGGAAAAATGAATGAGCTTTCTTCCGCAATTATAACAAGCGGAAATGATGCAATAGGTCTTGTAATCAAGCTAGCCGGTGTTATCTGCCTTTGGAACGGACTTTCCGCTGTTGCCGAAAAAAGCGGATTAACAAAAAAACTATGCAAACTGCTTTCACCTATGCTAAAACTTATTTTTCCAACAGTGCACGATGAAAAAACCAAGGAAGCCATAGCACTGAACATTACGGCAAACCTTTTAGGATTAGGAAATGCTGCCACTCCTTTAGGACTTGATGCAATGAGCAGGCTACAAAAAGCTAATCCGATTCCCGAAAAAGCAACAGATAACATGGTCAAATTTGTTGTAATAAACTCTGCGGCAATTCATCTTATCCCTACAACGATTGCAATGCTCCGAAGCGAGTATGGCAGTAGCTCACCAATGGAAATATTGATACCTGCCCTTATCACATCTGTTTGTGCTTTAAGCACCGGGCTGGTTATGACCTGGTTTTTAAAGAGGTTTTTTAAATGAATTTTTCAGATTACTTTCTCCCGGCAATTGTTGTTACAATAGTTTTATACGGTGCATTTAAAGGTGTTGATATTTTTGGCGAATTTATAAACGGTGCAAAAAACGGATTTAAAACCATTTTTAATATCACGCCATCCCTTGTGATTTTAATTTTAGGCGTAACAATGCTAAAAGAATCAGGAGCATTATCTGTGCTCACCGGTTTACTTTCACCCATTGGTAAATTTTTAGGAATTCCTCCTGACATAATTCCTTTATCAATACTTTCACCAATTTCAGGAAGTGGCTCTTTAGGAATGTATGAAAGCATCTTAAAGGAATATGGACCTGATAGCTTTATAGGGCAATGCGCATCTGTTATTATGGGCTCTACTGAAACAACCTTTTATGCCATAACGCTCTATTATGGTTCTACGGGCATAAAAAAAAGTCGACACACTCTGCCAAGCGCATTATGTGCCGATTTTACAAGCTTTATTCTTTCGCCAAGATTGGTTAAATTATTTTTAAATCAGAAAAATAACTGAGAAAAACGCGGATCAGAATGCATTGAATATGCCACCCCATCAGAATCAACAATAACGTGATCAGCTAAAAGATATCCCATATTACGAAGAAGCACGCTTATAGCTCTGGTTGAATCTATATCACTTCCTGACGGCAGATTACTGCCTATGGGGTGATTATGAGCTATAACCGCAAAACTCGAACCGCTATCCATAATATTTGAAACTATTTTTCTTGTTTCGAGGCTTGTTGAAAACTCATCACCCTCGCAAATCAC
Organism: Acutalibacteraceae bacterium; assembly: GCA_045604445.1. Taxonomy (GTDB): domain Bacteria; phylum Bacillota; class Clostridia; order Oscillospirales; family Acutalibacteraceae; genus DTU089. The sequence continues at coordinate 9,972 of JAZUOA010000073.1, read as the reverse complement.
TACTTGACGCTTAAGCCGATAATCTTTGCTAAAGCAAAAAAGCACGGCTTTTTCAACCTTTTCGTTTTCAAGAGCTGCAACCGCAAGCTCCTTAACAGAATCAGTTGTTTTAAAAACTCTTTTTTTCACAACCTTTTTATTAGCTCTGCGATGCCCCTCTCCAATAGCAGACAGCATTAAAGCTGTGTTTTCTCCTACACCTTCAACTTTTCTCAGCATATTTATATCTGCAGAAAAAACCTCACCCAAAGAACCAAATTCATCAAGCAGCTTATGGGCAAGAGCATTAGTATCGTTTCGAGGTATGGAATAAAATAGGAGCAGCTCGAGAAGCTGATGCTCCTCAAGCTGAGAAAACCCATTTTTTAAAACATTCTGCTTCACGCGGTTTCTATGACCCGCGTGAAGATTTTTATCTGCCGAATTTTTGCTCCCCATAGTCTCCTCAATTAAACACCTGCAGCATTTCTAAGAGTTTCTGCCATATCGGTTTTTTCCCATTTAACATCAAGGTCAATTCTACCCATATGACCATATGCTGCAAGCGCTCTGTATTGCGGCTTTCTTAATTCAAGCTTCTCAATAATTGCAGCGGGGCGAAGATCAAAATGCTCATTAACAAGAGCATCAAGCTGTGCATCCGATATTTTACCTGTTCCAAAAGTATCAACGCGCACCGAAAGAGGACGAGCAACACCTATTGCATAAGCAAGCTGCACCTCACATTTATTCGCAAGACCTGCAGCAACAATGTTTTTAGCAACATATCTTGCGGCATAAGCTGCACTTCTGTCTACCTTTGTAGGGTCCTTACCGGAAAAAGCACCACCACCATGGCGAGAATATCCGCCATATGTATCAACGATTATTTTTCTGCCTGTAAGACCGCTATCACCTACAGGACCGCCTACAACGAAATTACCGGTAGGATTAACGTATATATTGGTATTTTCATCAAGATATTTTTCAGGGATTACCGGTTTGATTACATTTTCAAGAATATCTTTACGAAGAATTTCTATATCAATTGGGTCATGCTGGGAAGAAACTACAACCGCCTCTACTCTTACAGGCTTATCATCCTCATCATACTCAATAGTCACCTGACTTTTTCCGTCAGGGCGAAGATAAGAAAGAGTACCATTTTTTCTAACCTCAGTAAGACGAAGAGCAAGCTTGTGGGCAAGAGAGATAGGAAGAGGCATAAGCTCCTCAGTATCATCGCAAGCAAAACCAAACATCATACCCTGGTCACCTGCGCCATGGAGATTATATGCATCCTCAGCACCACCTTTAAGCTCAAAGGATTCATCAACACCCATAGCAATATCAGGAGATTGCTTATCAAGAGTTGTAAAAACTGCGCATGAATTACCATCAAAACCGCATTCAGGATTATCAAAGCCGATATCACAAACAACCTCGCGTATGATTTTAGGAATATCAACATGAGCTTTTGTTGTGATTTCGCCCATTACCATAACCATACCTGTTGTACAGGTGGTTTCGCAAGCAACGCGAGACATAGCATCCTGCTCAAGCATAGCATCAAGAATTGCATCGGAAACCTGGTCGCACACCTTATCGGGATGACCCTCTGTTACGGATTCTGATGTAAAAAATCTTTTAGACATAAAAAAAGCCTCCATAAATAGAGATATAAAAACATATATTAACAAATAAATATTACAACACATTTCACTTCTTGTCAAGTTGTGTCGGCAACGGAAATGGATTTAACATTTCTTTAACAAAACATTAACAAAAGTAAAGAAAACCAACGGTATCAGAACCGTTGGTTTTCTTTATCAAGACCTATACTGACAGATAATGCATCATCTATCCTTGACATATCTGTTTTTGGCAAATTCCCCATTTTTTCCCTAAGGCGTTGTTTATCAAGCGTTCGTATTTGTTCAAGTAAAACAACCGAATCCTTTGAAAGACCGCATACCGCCGCATCAACGCTTATGTGCGTAGGCATTTTTGTTTTAAACTGTTGGCTGGTAATTGCCGCGGCTATCACAGTTGGACTATACTTGTTACCAACATCATTTTGAACTATAAGTACGGGTCTTACTCCACCTTGCTCGGAACCAACAACAGGGCTTAAATCGGCATAGTATATATCGCCTCTTTTAATATTCAAGCTATCACTCTCCGGAATAAAGTTTACAACCTTATTTTTACCCGTATGAATTAAAAATAATCAATTCCGCGGAAATTTTTGTTATACCGCTAATACATTATATACAGAATTTGTCCGAAAGTTAAAAACCTCTTTGCAAACGAACTATGCTTACAAAGAGGTTATATATCATTCAATGTATTCAATTTTCACGCTATATTTATGAGCGGTTTCCTCAGCCTTAGAGCCTGCAACGCAATAAAAGGTGATATTTTCAGTGTCAATTCCGCCAAAAATACCGCTACCTATTACGGACACGCTTTCAGGAATTGTTATTTCTTTAAGCTTTACGCACCCCTCAAAGCATGAATTACCAATTGTTTCAGTACCATTCTTAATGGTAAATTTCTCCAGAGAAGCGCAATTAAGAAAAGCATAATCACCTATGCTCTTTGCTGCAGGAAGATTTATGTTTTTCAATCTTGAGCAACCTTCAAAAGCATTTTCGCCAACGGTAACTGTATAGGGAACACCCAAAAATGAAACAGTTTCAAGATTTTTACAATTTTTGAAAGCTGACTTACCTATTGAGGTAACATCCTCCTGAATACCGATAGCTTTTATATCTTCATTTTCAAAGCACCTGTCTGCGATAGCTACAACAGGGTAACCATTTATAGTTTTAGGAAGAATAACAGTTGTGTCATCGCCTAAATACCTGTTAATTGTAACTGTTCCGGATTCAGAGTTTATAGTATATTTATACTCTGCCATTTCAGGAGCATTGGTCGCAGGGTTTTTATTCGGAGAAGTGGTTGCCGCCTGAGTAACCTCAGAAACATAAACATAAACTATTGTTGTTTGCGGAGCTATGGATATAGAGGGCACAGATATTGTTGCATCAGTTGACGCTTCACTTTCGGTTGCGGTTGCAAGGTCACTTGCAATCTGGTCAAGATCAACCCAGGATTCAGTTTCTTGAATAAGGGTTGTTGATGGCGCAGTAGTAGTTGGTTGAAGAGAATATTTTGTTGTTGATTCCTTTTCTTTCTCTTTGGCAGTGCTTATAAGGCTAACGGTTAATACGATTGCTGCAATAACTAAAACCGCTGCAAGAGAAATAATAATTTTGGTGGTTTTTTTCATAATATATGTACCTCGCAAAAGGGTTTGTTTTCTTGATTTCAAGCTATTATACAATAAAAATTCAAAAAAGTACATAGCAAATTTTAACTTATCTGTGAATTTTTCTTTACTTCACTTATAATATAACAGAAAAATACACAAATAATCTTCGGATTATTACTGCAATTTAACGATATTTTTTTGTTTTGTTGTATTTTAAAGAACTATATGCTAGAATTTACAGGTGTAAATTACGAAGCAAAAAGTGAGGTTTTATTATGCAAAAATCTTGGTACAAAGAAATGGCTGTTTACCAGGTATGGCCCCGTTCCTTCTGCGATGGTGATGGCGACGGTATCGGTGACCTTAAAGGCGTTTTAGGTAAGCTTGACTACATAAAAAGCTTGGGCGTTGACGCTATTTGGTTCTCCCCTCTCTACAAATCCCCCCAAAAAGACTACGGATACGATATAGCCGATTACCGCAGCATTCAACCCGAGTATGGAACAATGGAAGATTTCAAGGCTGTTCTTGACGGTGCACATGAACGCGGATTGAAGGTAATTATGGACCTTGTTGTTAACCACACATCTGACCAACATGAATGGTTTTTAAAAAGCATTGAGGATCCTACAAGCAAATACCACAATTACTACCATTGGAAAAAGGGTAAAGGTAAACGCCGTCCTAACAACTGGATGTCAACCTTTGCAGGTCCGGCTTGGGAATATAACGAAAAGCTTGATGAATATTATCTTCACCTTTTTGCTATTGAGCAGCCTGACCTTAATATGGATAACCCCGAGGTTCGCGAAGAAGTTAAAGATATTATGCGTTTTTGGCTTGATATGGGTGTTGATGGCTTCCGCGAGGATGTTATAACATTCATTTCAAAAAAAGAGGGTCTTCCCTCAAGCCCCTATTGGTTCCCGGTTGCAACAGGTATTGAAAAATATATGCACGGTCCCCACCTTGATGAATATCTTTTAGAGTTCAAAAACGATGTGCTTTCAAAATACGATTGTATGACAGTCGGCGAAGCACCTATGATGACTACTAAAAACGCTTTAAAGCATATTACAGAAGGACCAAACCAACACCTCAGCATGATGTTCCACTTCGAACACATGGCAGCAGACTGCCTCTTCTATAGCTGGTTTAAAACAAAATTCAGCCTTAAGAAGCTTAAAAAGGTTTTCACAAGATGGCAAAACGACCTCTACGGCAAGGCTTGGAACGCTCTTTATATGGAAAACCACGACCAACCTCGCGTAATCAACCGCTACGGTAGCCTTAAATACAGAGTAGAAAGCGCAAAAATGCTTGCAGTTACATACATTTGCCAAAGCGGAACGCCCTTTATTTATCAAGGTCAGGAAATAGGTATGGTAAACTATCCCTTTACTGATATTGAGCAATACACAGATGTTTCTACTAAAAATAACTATGGCGTTGCAAAAGCTTTATTGGGTGCAGAAAAAGCATTAAATCTTGCTAACTATGCTTCTCGCGATAACGCAAGAACATGCGTACAATGGAATGCAGAAAAGAATGCCGGCTTCACCACTGCAGACGAGCCCTGGTTCTTTGTTAACCCCAACTATACCGAAATCAATGTTGAGGCTGCCGAAAAAGACCCCAACAGTATTCTTAATTTCTACAGAAAGCTTCTTAAATTCAGAAAAGAAAATGAAGTTGTTATTTATGGCGATTATAAAGAGCACCTTAAGAGAAGCAAAGACCTTTATGTTTACGAAAGAAACTACGAAGGAAAAAGATTGCTTGTTATTTGCTCCTACACCGAAAGCCCGGTTCAATTTACTGCACCCGCAGGCTTTGATCTTTCAAAAGGTGAATGCGTTTTAAGTAACTATGACGACACATCAATTTCTTCAAACGGCTTCACCACAAAGCCTTATGAAACAAGAGTTTACCTTTTTTAAAACAATAAAACAATCGGCTACATATGTAGCCGATTGTTTTATTGTACAGATTCAATATTCATTGGCAAATTAAAGGTTTCCGCTGTTTCTTCATTATCGGAGTAAATAATTTTCACAAAAGTATGTTGGCCCTCACCTAAATACAATTGGTATACAAGAGCGTTTGCACCGATTGAATAGTTAACGAAAGTAGCCGATGTGCTATCATATAAATCGCGATTAACATAAATTACTAAATCGCGGAAATTATCGGTATACTCTATTTTTTCAACATAGCTTTCTTCATCAGATTCGTAAGATTTAAATTTCTCTACTATTGAAGCTTGCTTATCAGCAAGAAGCTTTTTATGCTCTTCAGCCGAAAAAACAAATATATAACCACCACCTGCCGCGGTCATATCTTGAACTTCTGCACCATACTTTTCCATATCAGAAATGAAGGTTTCAGGGTCAGAAATGCTGGCAGAATCTATAGCTATTTTAACATCGGGCAAGGATGATTCTGTAGTTTGCGAATCATCCTTTGAAGGCTGAAGGTTATTCCCTTGGCAAGAAGAGAAAATCGCAACCACCATAATAATTACAAGCAATAAAGATATTTTTTTCATTTTTATCACCAAAGCTTCTCCGGATATACTCCGTTTTCCACAAGAGCAGATATCGATTTTACAACATCAGGCTTATCCTCTTTATATGTAACACCAAACCATTTATCCGAGGTTTCGATAACATCAACACCGCACTTTTTCTCTTGAAGCAAATCGCGAACAAGGAAGGGAAGGAAAAACTCGGATTTAAGAGGATTTTCTTTAACAGTTGTATTCAAAAATTCAACAAGGTAATTTTCTATTTCGCCAAGGATTTCGGGCGGGAAACACCAGCAATTCATTGACGCAACGGAATCTTCAGGAAGCTCCTCCCAGGTTTTTCCGTCTTCGGTAAAGGATATTTTACCATTAACTCTTTGAATTTTTGTTCTTTCAACAACATCTATAAGCTTACCATTCTCATCAACCTGGCAAACACCGCGGGAAACAGCTCCGTTATCGGTAAGAGTATTCTTCAGATAATAGCCTGCCATTGCAAAGCTGTAGGGCTTACCGCTGAAATCGGTTTTATCTATCCATTCAGAAAGAAGAGAGAATGCTCCGTTGCCATAAAAATCATCGGAATTTATAACCATAAAGGGTTCTTTAATAACATCCTTACAGCAGTAGATTGCATGAGCAGTACCCCAAGGCTTTTCTCTACCCTCAGGGCAAGCATATCCCGCAGGGAGCTTATCAAGGCTTTGGAAAACATATTCAACATCAATATGCTTTGAAACCTTATCACCTATAACCTCCCTGAAAATTTGCTCATTTTCTTTTTTTATGATAAAAACAACTTTATTAAAGCCTGCTTTTACAGCATCATAAATTGAATAATCGATTATAATTGAATTATCAGGGCCAACAGGGTCAATTTGCTTTAAACCGCCATAACGGCTACCCATACCTGCTGCTAAAATAACAAGAGTTTTATTCATCTTATTTAATACCAACCTTTCGGGTTTATATAACCTTTAGACATAATACCACACATTTTCATTTTTGTCCACTTAATAAATTAAGTTTGACTTTTGCTTTAATTATTATATAATTGGTTTCAGGTGATTATATGACATCAATTTTGATTAAGCTTTTTTTAAATAACGATACTGCTAATTCTTCTGCAGGCAGAGAAAAATACGGCAGACTTGCCGGGATAGTAGGCATAATTTGCAACGTTATCCTGAGCATAATGAAATTTATAATAGGCTCATTTACTAACAGCATTTCAATTACCGCAGATGCTACCAACAACATAACCGATGCTGGCTCATCCGTGGTAACGCTGATCGGGTTCAGGCTTTCAGAGAAGCCTGCCGATGAAGACCACCCCTATGGCCACGCAAGAATTGAATACATAACCGGGCTTATTGTTTCTTTTTTAATTATTTTAATCGGATACGACACTTTAAAATCCTCAATAGAAAAAATACTGAATCCCGAGGATATTATTTTTACCTGGGCAACTGCAATAGTGCTGCTTATTTCCATAGGGATTAAGCTATGGCTTAGCTCCTTTAATAAAACCTTGGGCAAAAAAATTAAATCGAAGGCGCTTATAGCAACCGCGACCGACAGCAGAAACGATTGTATTTCAACTGCTGCTGTTTTATTTTCCACTATTGTTTCTCATTTTACCACCTTAAACCTTGATGGTTATATAGGTGCATTGGTAGGTGCTTTCATCATTTATTCCGGTATAGGCCTTGTAAAGGAAACGGTAGGGCCTCTTTTGGGTCAGGCGCCATCAAAGGAAATCTATGAAAAAATTGAATCTGAAATACTCAAATATGAAAATGTTCTGGGAGTTCACGATTTAATGGTTCATAGCTACGGCCCTGATAAATATTTCGCCTCTGCCCATATTGAAATGGATGCAAGGCTCAACGTTCTTGTTTGCCACGAAATAATGGATAATATAGAAAGAGATTTTGCTAATAAATATAACATTCACCTTGTTGTTCATTTAGACCCAACGGTTCTGGACTGCGAGGAAACAAACCATTTTAAAGAGCTTGTAAGGGATATACTTTATGATATTGACCCTATAATCACCTTTCATGATTTTAGAGTTGTTTTCGGTGATAAATCCAAAAATGTGCTTTTTGATGTGGTTGTTCCGCCAAAATATAAATACTCTGATTATGAGCTTACGGAAATCATTAAAAACCGCATAAACGTTGCCGGAGAAGGCAAGCTTTACGCAGTTATAGTTATTGATAAAAGCTACGGTGAGCTAAAAAGCGAAGAATAATAACAAACCTTAAAAGACCTTGTTGCAATTATGCTACAAGGTCTTATTTTTTATAAAATTATGCAAATCAATCCGCTGCAACCATCATTTATTATCCGTTCAAGAGTTTCTTGGATTTTTGCACGGGCATCCATTGGCATATGGCAAAGCTTGCTTCTGAGGCCTTCGTTAACAAGCTCGTTTAAAGATTTGCCGAATATATCAGATTCCCAAATTTTATGGGGGTCTTCCTCAAAGCCGGTCAGAAGGTATTTTAAAAGCTCTTCTGATTGGCTTTCCGTTCCAACAACGGGAGCAACCTCAGTTTCAATGCAGGTTTTAAGCATATGTATAGATGGAGCTGAAGCCGAAAGCCTGACGCCATATCTGCCACCCTGCTTGACTATCTCGGGCTCCTTGAGGGTCAGCTCATCAATATCAGGCATAACTATGCCGTAGCCCGTTGCCTCAACCTCATCAAGAGCATTTTTAATTTTATCATATTTTTTCTTTATTTCCGAAAGCTGGCAAAGGTTATCTAAAAGGCTTTGCTCATTTTCAATTTTTAAAGAAGTTTTTTCTTCAATAACCTTATAAATAAGCTCCTCCGAAAGCAACGCTTGCACCTCTGCGCAGCCCTTTCCTAAATCGAGGTTAGAAATATGCGCATCAGAAACATATTCATTTTCGCAAATTCCTTTAACAAGCTCTGCAACATCGCCAACGCAATTGAGGCAGGAGGCTGAAGATTTAACGCAGCCGCAAATTGATTTTCTCAGCCAATGCTCATGGCCCAAGCCCATAACCCAACCGGGAAGAGAAATGCCGATTTCTTTAACAGGGAAGCGGAATAAAATAGCGGAAAGAATATCGCGAATAAGCTCCTCATTCATACTCAGGCAATTCACGGGGATTACAGGAACGCTGTATTTTAACGAAAGCGAATTTGCTAAATAAACAGCTTCATCGGATTGAGGAGCTGTTGTATTAAGAAGCATAACAAATGGCTTGTTAATAGATTTTAATTCATTAACTACCCTCTCTTCTGCCTCTTCATATTCATCCCTTGAAATATCGCTTATGGAGCCATCCGTAGTAATAAGAAGCCCTATTGTTGAATGCTCGGTAATAACCTTTTGAGTGCCGATTTCAGCCGCCATATTAAAAGGGATTTCATGCTCGTACCAAGGAGTTTTAACCATTCTCGGCTTATCCTCCTCAACATAACCTAAAGATGAAGGAACAATATAACCAACGCAATCAATCAGCCTAACATTCAAGGATGCATTGTTCGGCAAATCTACCCGAACTGCTTCTTCAGGAATAAACTTTGGTTCGGTAGTCATAATAGTTCTGCCTGCCGCCGATTGCGGAAGCTCATCCTGCGCCCTCTCCCTTTTATGCAGCTCGGGAATATTGGGGATAACAAGAGTATCCATAAACCTTTTTATAAAAGTGGATTTCCCTGTTCTGACAGGCCCCACAACACCGATATAAATATCGCCGCCTGTGCGAGTTTCAATATCCTTATAAATGCTTGCTTCTGTCATAAATCTACCTCCAAAGGTGCTTTTTAATTCTTCAATAAATGCTATGACAGTCATTTTATAAATATACCGATTTTTGTTACAAGTTCCTCTACCGAGAAAACAAAGTCAGTTTCATTGTTTGTTTATAACAATTTACGCCTTGTGTTTTTGTGTATTTCGCCAATTTTTAAAACATTTGAAAAAAAATATGAAATATTTGTCGTTTTTTGTCATAAATAAATGAAGCATATAACAAGTATATGCAAATATATATGGTAAATCAGCGCGTTTCTTTATTTACAATGTAGGGTGCAGTCTTGACTGCACCGCAAATTATCGCATTGCATAAACCAACTGATTTCATAAAGAGCTTGAACTACCCACCACCATTGCCGAAGGCAACGGTCCCCCTCCCTATTCGGCA
>JAZUOA010000072.1:0-2501 GCA_045604445.1 Acutalibacteraceae bacterium | reverse complement strand
AGCGCGCTTGACTGGGGGTCAAGAGGCCGTGAGTTCAAGTCTCGCCACTCGGACCAAAAGAGACAGATAACCAAAGGGTTATCTGTCTTTTTTTCTTTTTGAATGAAGCGAGACTTGAACTCCCTCGCCGAAGGCGAACACAATGGGATATTTGCCGGGAAACGAGTGGGATTTTCAGGCATAACCGATTGCTTGCTTTGAATAAAATATAGAAATGAATTATTAGGATAGATTTGATGGGAAATATTTTTTCTTTTTCACCCTTAACGGTTACTTCGGCTATTCTTACTCTTTCTGTAGTTTTTGTAAACGGCTTAACTGATGCTCCCAATGCAATTTCAACAGTGGTAGCTACTCGGTGTATGGGGTTAAAATCCGCACTTTTAATGTCAGCATTTTTTAATTTTTCAGGAGTTGCGGTGATGAGCACCCTGAATAATTCCGTAACTGAAACAGTTTCTAATATAGTCAGCTTTGGCAGCGATTCTTACAATGCCTCGGTCGCCCTTTGCGCCGCGCTTTTTTCAATTGTTTTGTGGGCAGTGGTTGCCTGGTATTTTGGGATACCTACCAGCGAAAGCCACGCCCTTATAGCAGGGCTTACCGGTAGCGCGCTTGCCATTAACGGTAGCTTTAGAGGAATAAATGCAATGGAATGGTCGAAAGCATTTAAAGGCTTTTTTACATCCTGCGGTTTCGGGTTTTTATGTGGGTTTATTATTTGCAAAATGATAATAATGATTTTCAGAAACATAAAAAAGCAAAATGCGGATAGCTTTTTTAAATGGGGGCAAATATCTGCCGCGGCGGCTATGAGCTTTATGCATGGTGCTCAGGATGGGCAAAAGTTTATAGCTGTTTTAATGCTCTGTATGAGCTTTTCTGATGGAGCGTTTGATAAAACCTTTGAGCCGGATAATTTAATAGTTGTTGTTTGCTCGGTCGTTATGGCAATGGGAACTCTTGTGGGAGGTAAAAAAATTATTAAATCTGTAGGAATGGATATGGTCAAATTAGAGAAATATCAGGGCTTTTCAGCAGATTTATCGGCTTCGCTTGCCCTTTTATTGAGTACTGTTTTAGGTTATCCTGTTTCAACAACCCATGCAAAAACAACTGCTATGATGGGTGCCGGAGTTGCGAGAGATAAAAAAGCTGTAAATATTTCGATAATTAAAGAAATTGCATTTGCTTGGCTTCTGACTTTTCCCGGTTGCGGATTAGTCGGTTTTGTTATAACAAAAGTGTTTTTGCGGATGTTTTAATTGTATTTGGGCGGAGAGAATCCGCCTATGACACTTTGAAAGTCCGAAAGCGTCAATACTCTTGTGAAAAGGAAAGGGAGACACTTGTTTACGAAGTGTCTCCCTTAGCCGTATTTTTTAATAATCTTTACCCCAATTTTTGCGGTTATAGAATTTTTTATCGTGAAGATTCTTTTTCTTTCTTCCCTTTTTATATTGCTTCTTCTCTTTGTGGGTCATCTTAAAGGTGAATTTTCTTTCAGGTACTGTTTCGCAAAGGGGAGTACAAAGGCTTGAGGTTTTGCCATCAACCTGAACAGCACTGAAAATAACAATATCTTTATCTTTAGGAAGAGTTATTTCTTTTGCACCGTTAAGGTCAATTTCAACTGCAAAGAAATACATGATTTTTGCAATTGCATCTGCGCCGTTATAATGGCAGTGGGTAAGTTCCAAAGCAACCTTGCAGTCCTTGATTCTTGCGGTTTCCTTGAAATCATACATATCCCAGCGGGCAGGTCTTTCAAAGGTATCACAAATTGTTTTTGTGATGGTTTTATCTCCTGTTTTGAATTTCGCTTTTTTATCGCCATTTACGGAAGCGCAAAGAAGCACAAGCTTGTTGCCTTCTCCGTTCAGGATGATTTTTTGACCCTTTGCAACTATAGCATTTTTAGCATTTACATTTATTTTATAATCAACGCCTGCGAATGTGAATGCTTCGGGGGTAAGCTCTGCGGGAGCGGTATATCTGAAATCGCCCAATTCCTTGTGGGTGGTGATAAGCTCCTTGTTAAATGGTAGCTCAACAGCAGTTGAGGTTGTTTTTTTGCTGGCTGTATCAGAGGGCTTAAGGGTCAATGCAAAGGATTTAATTTCGTAAGGCTCAAAATCGGTAACAAGCTTTCCGTTTGTAACGGTTGCATCACCCAGATGTTCCTCGCTTGCATATACCTCTCTTGCGCTTTCAATGCCGTTACCTAAGGTTAATGAGAAATCCTTGATTGATTTATTTGTTCCTTCGCCCAAGCGGATGATAATTTCATCGCTTTCTTCGGCTTTTTTAATAGCGCGGACTATAACATCATTTGTTGAAACAGCACCGAAGGAATATTCTGTTCCTAAAACGCCACTGTGAGAATCGCAAACAAATGCGCACAGGGGTTGGGTGAATAACCTTGCTTGTAATTGGGTGTCAGCTCCAACAGCGCCTTTATGGCTGAAAATGGCAAAAGAGTATCTGTTAAGACCTAAATC
>JAZUOA010000071.1:0-8740 GCA_045604445.1 Acutalibacteraceae bacterium | reverse complement strand
TGATAATATCGAAATTATTTTTTACTGAAAATTGGTTTTTATACCTTTGATTTAAAGTACAGCTTTAGGTGCTTTATAAACGTAAAAACAAATATATATTTAAATTTATAATTATTTGTGTTATTATATTATAAATATCTTTCGGAGGTTCTTTATGTTATATCTTTTAAAAGGCAGAGCAGGTAGCGGAAAAACTGAATATATCCGAAATATAATGGGAAATTTATCTGAAAATACTTCAACCAAGCCTGTTCTTTTAGTGCCCGAGCAATTTTCATTTGAATCCGAAAGAGCAATTTTAAAGCTTTTGGGTGCTAAAAAAATGAAAGCTGTTGATATTTTCAGCTTTCCTCGAATGGCGTTATCAAGCCTGAAGTATGCAGGAATAATGAATAGCAATATTCCTGATAAAGGTGTAAAATCTGTGATTATGAGCGAAGCGCTTGTTCAACTTGATGGACGGTTGGAAATTTTTAAGGATTTTAGACATAACGCATCGGCAATTGACCCTTTGCTTGAGTTTTGTAAAGAGTTAAAGTATTGTTGCATAAACTCTGAGTTATTAAACGAAAAACTATCTGAAATGGAAGATTGTTTTTTGAAAAATAAATTGCAGGAGTTATCTCTTTTAAATGATGCTTATGAAGCGCTTCTTTCGCAAAGCTATTTTGATGATACTGAATTATTAACTGTGTTTACAAATTTCGCAATAGAAACTGGTTATTTTAAAAATAAAACTATAATATTAGATGGTTTCCGCGATTTTTCAAAGCAAGAGTGTGAATGCCTAAAGGTGATGTTATCACAAGCAGATGATGTATATATTACCCTTTGCACTTGTGAAAATCCCTTGAAATTTTCGGCATTTTTTCATATGTATGAATTTGAGAAAAATATATGTACATTAGCAGCAAAAGCAAATTGTGCAGTTAAAAAAATAAGCTTTTCTCAAAAAGATAATGCATTTTCTTCTGATATTTTTGCGCTCGAGAAAAATCTTTTTTCTGAGTGTGATGTTCAGTTGTTTGAATCCGACAAAAGTGTTAAGGTTGTAAAATGTCGTGATTTAGATGATGAATGCAAATTTGTTGCTGCAGAAATTAAAAATTTAGTTCGTTCAGGGGGGTATCGTTGTCGCGATATTGCTATTATAGAAAGAAGCAATGGCGTTTATAAGAATACGCTAATAAATTATCTTAAAGGCTTTGGCGTTCCTGTTTTTGATGACAGTCGCCGCCAACTTTCAAGTGAGCCTTTGTTTATCTATGTATCTTCTGCAGTTGAATGTGCATTTGTCGGTTTAACTACGGAATCTGTTATGCGTTATTTGAAAACAGGTTTTTCAAGCCTTACGCTCAACGAAATATCAAAATTGGAAAAGTATGCTTTGATGTGGGGGATTGGTGCAAAGGATTGGAAAAGAGATTTCACAATGCACCCTGATGGATTTGGTGAATCCTTTGATGATAAATCTCTAAAACGCCTTGAAGAACTCAATGAAATTAGAAAAAAAGCGGTTTTACCTATCTTGAAATTAAAAAAGACCTGTGAAGGTGCAGATGGAATGGCAATAACAGAGGCTGTTTATAATTTCCTTGATGAATCTTGCGTTAAAGATAAGCTTTTTGAGCTTTCGGTTTCTTTGGAAGAAGAAGGTTTTTCGGTGGAATCTGCTCGCCAGGAGGTTTCCTGGAACTATCTTATGTATTTATTGGATATTATGGCTTCCCTTACCAATGGTAAATTTTGTTCTTTAAAACGTTGGAATGAGATGTTTTTGATTCTTGTAGCTTGCGGTGATATAGGTGAAATACCACAAGGTCTTGATGAAGTAACAATAGGTAGTGCCGACAGAATTCGAACAGAAAAACTGAAGGTTGTTTTTCTTGTTGGATGCAATAAAGATGAATTTCCTCTGGTTAATGTTAAAAACGGAATTTTGACTGATTCGGATAGAGTAACTTTGATAAATGAGGTTGGTCTGGAGGTCAGACCGCCTTTTGAGGATACGGTTAATGAGGAGAAATTCATTGCTTATTGTTCTGTAACTGCTGCAAGCGAAAGGCTATATATCTCATATAAAGCAAATGGTTCCGGGGGAGAAATTCTTTCACCATCTGAAATTGTTGATACAGCAGTTTCTTCTATTAAGAATCTTGATTATATAGCTACTACTTCATTACCTGAAGAATATTTTATTGAAAGCGAAGCAGCGGCTTTTTCTGTTCTTTCTTCGAATTATATTAACAATAATACTTTAAAATCAACTTTGTTAAAATATTTCAACGATAGCAATTCCTTTGGTGGTAAAATAGCTTCTCTTGAAACCATTGCAGGAAAAAAATCGTTTGCTTTTGAAAAATCTGAAAACTCTACAAAGCTTTTTGGCGAAAATATTTACTTATCAGCAAGCAGGGTAGAAAGCTTCTTTAATTGTCCTTTTGCTTATTTTGTCAGGTACGGATTAGGGGCAGAACCTTTGAAAACAGCAACGCTTGACCCTGCTCAAAGTGGTACAATAGTTCACTTTTTGTTAGAAAAGGTATTAGAAGAGTATCCTGCAAGGGTGCTTGTTGAAACAGATGACTCAATAATTAAAACAACTGTTGAGGGCGTTTTAAAAGAATACCTGGAAGAAAAAATGGGTGGTTTTGAAGAAAAATCAAAGCGTTTTCTGTTTCTTTTTGAACGATTTACTGAAATTGCTATGGTTATTATTTCTCGGCTTAAGGTTGAATTTGGTGTTGGAGAATTTCAACCTCAAGATTTTGAGCTTAAAATAGGCGGAGAAAAAATACCTGCATATGAACTTCCCCTTGAAAAAGGTTCTGTTAAATTAACAGGATATATTGACCGCGTTGATTTAATGGAAAAAGATGGTGTTAAATATATCAGGGTTGTAGATTACAAAACAGGAAAGAAAGAATTTAAGCTTACTGAACTCTTGGATGGACTTAATATTCAAATGGTGTTGTATTTAATGGCATTAGAAAAAAACGGAACAGAATATTATGGTAAAACAGTGCCTGCCGGAGTTTTGTATTTACCCTCAAGAATTGGTATAAATAAATATCTCGAACAACGCTCACCATCAGAGGAGAATATTAAAGCACAGAAACGAGTAAGCGGTAAGTTGTCGGGTATGGTGCTTGATAGTCCTGTTGTTTTAAACGGAATGGGGGTTAACGTTTTCCCTGATTATTTTCCTGTTGATTATAATAAAAAAGGAACGGCAAAGGGTAACTATTATTCTCTTAAGCATTTTAAAAGCCTTTCCAAAATCATAGATGATAAAATTATATATATGGGTGAATCCCTTCATAATGGCTTTATAGATGCTGTTCCTTGCGGAATAAATAATAAAGGTAAAATGTGCGAATATTGCTCGTATAAGGCAATTTGTGGCAGAGAGCAAAGCGGTAAAATTAACGAATTAAGTGGATTAAAGCACAGTGAAGTATTAAAAAGATTGGAGGCTGAATGCAGTGAGCAGGAATTGGACTGATAACCAAAAAAAAGCGATTGATGCGCGAGGTATGCAGGTGCTTGTTTCTGCTGCTGCAGGTTCAGGTAAAACAGCTGTTTTAACTGAACGGGTTAAGAATATTCTTTGCGATACAGTTAACTGTTGTTCTGTTTCCCAAATACTTGTTGTTACTTTTACAAGAGCCGCAGCTAATGAAATGAGAGAAAGAATATATAAGGCATTATTTGAGGCTTCAATTGATGATAAAGGAAATAGCGATTATTTACGTAAGCAGATGACACTTCTTCCAACCGCAGATATTTGCACAATAGACTCTTTCTGCTCAAAAATAGTTAGAGAGAATTTCCATCTTGCAG
Organism: Acutalibacteraceae bacterium; assembly: GCA_045604445.1. Classification (GTDB taxonomy): domain Bacteria; phylum Bacillota; class Clostridia; order Oscillospirales; family Acutalibacteraceae; genus DTU089. Next base: position 4,897 of record JAZUOA010000071.1, on the reverse strand, counting down.
GTGTTGGTGCTGATTTCACAATGCTTGATGATAAGGATAATGCGCTTCTTATGAATTCATCTGTTGAGCAGGTGGTTGGTGAACTCTACGAAGACAACAATGAAGCTTTTAGAATGTTAAGCCAAATGTTTCTTAACGAGAGAGATGATTCAGAGCTTGAAAATGTAATTACCTCAATTTATGATTATTCTCGTTCATATCCATCACCATTTTTATGGCTTGATAGTATTGTTGAGTCTTTTTTGCCTGAAAAAGCACCGAATGAAACTCTCTGGTCAAGCATAATTTATAACTATATTGAGCTTTTTTCAGATTATTATATAAAACGCTTGTCTAAATGCATTACTTTTATAGAAGAAGATGGTAAATTTCACCCTGATTATTTGGCTCGTTTTACAAAATCGCTTGAAAATTTAAAGTTACTTTTAAATTCAGCAAAGCTAAAAAATTGGGATGAAATGGTAAATTTGATAAATGAAGGTATTGTTGTCAAGCCATACGCCCGAAATGTTAATGCGGATGAAAGAGTTAAGAGGCTTACTCAAGATATTTTTGAAGAATTTGAAAAAGATGTTAAAAGCCTTGAAAAAAGGACCTTACCATCTACGGAGGCTCACAAAGAAGATTGCGAAAGGCTTTATCCGCTCATTAAGGTTCTTTGCGATTCAGTTAAGCGTTTAACAGCAGTTTTGGATGAAGCAAAAAAAGAAAAAAATGCCTATAACTTTGATGATATTCTTCATAAATGCATAGATTTACTCGTTGAATATGATGGCGAAAGTTGGTCAAAAACACCTCTTGCTGATGCTCTCAGTGAAAAATATCAAGAAATACTCATTGATGAATATCAGGATACAAACCAAGCTCAAAATATAATTTTTGAAGCTCTTTCAAAAAACAAATCGAATTTGTATGTTGTAGGTGATGTAAAGCAGAGTATTTATCGCTTCCGTCTTGCAAGCCCCGAATTATTTATGAATCTGAAAAGGGGATTGGGGGATTACGAAAAGGGTATTATAAAGCCATCGCAGATTACGCTTGAAAAGAATTTCAGGAGCAGGCAAGGAGTTACAGAAGCAGTTAATTTTGTTTTTGAAAAAATAATGAGCGAATCTGTTGGAGATGTTGATTATAATCATCGCGAGTTCTTATATGCCGGTGCTTCGTATGCACCTAAATCACTAGCTGATACTGAATTGCTTTTTATTGATGACAAGGGTAATGATACTGAAAATTTGTCTCCTGTAACCGAACCCGAGGCTATCGCTGAGTATATTAAAAGAGTTGTTTCTTCAGGCACCACTGTAAAGGGTGAGGAAGGTGAAAGACCGGTTAGTTGGGGCGACTTTTCAATTCTTTTAAGAAGCACAAAAACAAAAGCTCCTGTATATGCCGAGGCGCTAAAAAAACTCAATATTCCTGTTAACACAAGCGTTGATGGTGAAGTTCATGAATATAAGGAAATTCAGTTTTTACTATCTCTAATCAGGGTGATAAATAATCCTTTATTGGATATACCGTTAATTGCAGTTTTGATGTCACCTGTTTTTGGTTTTACACCTGATGACCTTTCACAAATCAGATTGGCGCAAAAAAAGGCAGATTTATATGTTTGTATAGAAAAGTGTGCATCATCTTCGCCTAAGGTTCAGCACTTTTTGAATAAAATGAAGCTTTACAGAAATGTTGCTGCAGCTCATTCTGTAAGTGATTTTGTTCGTTTTGTTGTTGAGGATACATGTGTTAGTGATATTTATTATGCTGCCGGTATTGGTGAGCAAAGAAAAGCTAATATAAATGGCTTTATAAAACTTGCAGATGATTTTACCTCTTCAGGTAGAACGGGGTTAAGTGACTTTGTTCGTTATATGGATAATGCTGAGGAAAACCAAGGTATTAAAAGCTCAGGATTTTGCGCTGACGAAAACAGCGTTAGCATTATGTCTATTCACAAAAGTAAGGGTCTTGAGTTTCCTTATGTAATTATTGCTGATTGTAGCAAGCAGTTTAATAAAAGCGATAGCTATGGTTCTTTGATTGTTGCTAAAGAAACAGGAATTGGTGTGAAAATTCGTGATGACGAGCTTTTTACCAGGTATCACACTGTTTCCTCCGCAGCAACTGAAAAAGCTGTTCTTTTTGGTGAAATGTCAGAAGAACTCCGTGTGTTATATGTTGCCATGACAAGAGCAAAAGAGCATCTCGTTTTCTCTTGCAATGTGTCCTCTGAAAATTTGAAAAAGAAGGTAAGGTTAAATAACATATTTTCCTTTGATTCTCAAGGAAAGCTCCATCCTTACGCTGTTTATAAAGCGGGTAGTATGGCGGAATGGATTTTAACTTGTTTTGCTAAGCACAGAGACTGTGAAATAATTCGAGATATTTGCGAAACGCAAAAAAATGATTTTTATAATGAAGCGAATTTTTCAGTTGATACTGCTTATATTGAAAGCATTGAAAGCTCTATAGCTGAAGCTGAAAGCATTGAAAAATCAGCTTCGGTTGATGAAGCTCTTTTAGATGAAATTAAAAATAAGCTATCGTATTCTTATCCCTATATTTTTTCGGGCATTACAGCTAAAAAAACTGCTTCATCAATGGAAGATAATAAAATAAAAAAAGAGTATTTCGCATCAAAGAAGCCTGAGTTTATTTCAAGCAACTTTACAGGTGCACAAAGGGGAACGGCAATTCATAAATTTTTGGAGCTTTGCAATTTTAAAAATTCTGTTGAAAACCTTATAAATGAAAAAAAGAATCTTTTAGAAAAAGGTCTTATGACTGAAAAGGAATTAGCATCGGTTAATGAAAATGATGTTAAGGCGTTTTTTGAAAACGATGTTGGTAGAAGGCTACTTTCAGCTGAAAACATTTATAAAGAATATGAGTTTTCAATTTTGAAGTCTGCCGGTGACATTTATTCTGATTTGCCGGAATACGCTCAGGATGAAAAAATTGTGGTTCAAGGTAAGCTGGACTGCGCTTTTGAAGAAGATAGTGGTATTATTTTAATCGATTATAAAACCGATAAAATAAGCGATGAAAAAACTTTTAAGGATATTTATTCGCGTCAACTTGAAATTTATGCCGAAGCTGTTTGTGAATGTACCGGCTTGCCTGTAAAAGAAGTTTATATTTATTCATTTAAATTACAAAAATTCATTAAAATTTAGGAGGTTTTTATGAATAAAAAATGGTTTAAAATTTCTTTGATTGCTATAGTAGTCTCTCTCGCTTTTATTATAATTACATCTTTAGTAACTAAAGATGTAAATAACGCTGTAAAAAATCCCGATTCGGTTAATGGTGAAGTCACTTTAAAATCTCAGGAGGGTAATTATTCGTTGAAAATAACAACTGTTTACGATGTTGCTCCTGAAACTGATGAAGAAAATCCACCGGAAGCAAAAAGGGTTGCAGTTGTTGTTTATGAATACACAAATGACGATATTTCTCATGGGCTTTCAATTGGCAACACACATTTTAAGGCCTATGATTCCCGCGGTAAAGAGCTTGAGCAGTTTCCCCAAAAAAATCTTTTAGAGCCAAGTGAAGTTGGCACAGAAGGAACCTTTACTGCCAGCGTGGCATTTGCTATGAATAATGACAAAAACATTATAAAGGTTGAATTTTATAACGATGTTACTTCAAAGAAACCTGATGCGGTTTTCGAGCAAAGCTGGTAAAGTAAAAAAGAAAGTGTTGAATTCTCAAGAAGAATTCAACACTTTTGCTTTATTCTAAATTAGCCGAGTAAACTCTATCTGTAGGATTTTTTCCGTTATGGCTTCTATACTTTGAAGCACCCGATTCAAACAAAATAAAGATGCCTTTTTTCCCCTGGGTTGCACCTTCAATCATAGGTAGTGCGATTATTTTTTTATCCAATAATTCAGAACTGCAAGCAAGTAAATCGACCTGTTTTGCATCAATTGTATATGTTCCTACTTTATCTGAAACTAAAACATCTTCATAAATATAGATATATGAATTGTTTTTTCTGCCGTAGCTTGCGGCAAAAACCATTTTGCCGTTATCAGTAAAGGTCATTCCTTGAACCTGTTCAGGAATCGCTAACATATAATCGGGAATATATCCGTTAGTTTTACTGTTGATTTTATCAGGGTCAGGAAGGCCATTTTTTAGAATATATCCCTCGCAGTATGCATAAAGAGTTTCGCCGTTTTGAAGGGTGGTAACATTTTCAACTTTTTTTCTTTCTTTATCAGTGCTTTCTATGAAGTCACCTGTCCATAAAATACCGTCATTGATTGTTGCAAAAGAGCCCTTTGTGTTTAATTTGAAATTATATTCAAGTTTAATCGGTGAGTTTTTTTCAGCTTTAGAAATATCAGAAATTTCAACTACGTAGCAGGTGTTGTCGTTGGTGATAAAAAGGTGAGTATCGCTGCAAGCAAGTCCGCCAACGTGTCCGTAAAAATTTTCACCGTTATTGTTTTGCAAGGTATGGTAATCAGTCAGCTCTCCGTTTTCGCTATCAATCATCATAATAATTGAAGGTTGCTCTTGTTTGTTGTAGTAGCCGCTGATTATAAACTGCTGTAAAACAGAATTATAGCAAATTCCTTGAGGAATAACCCCTTCCAACAAACCGGGAATTACAAAACTCGGTTTGAATTCTGAGAGAAACTCTTCAAAATCCGATATGCTTTCAAATTCATTTTTAAGTATAACGGGGGTTTGAGTAATATTGGTGGAAATTTCTTTGGTTTTTAAGATTTCCTTATTGCCGCAAGAGCAAAGAATAACTATGACAAATAATAAACAACATATTTTAAAAAAATTTTTTTTCATATTTTTTCACCGCTAAAATTAAGTTAGAAAAAAGGGACTTTTGTTTCCAAAAGTCCCTTCGATTTGGAGCGGATGACGAGGC
>JAZUOA010000070.1:0-5008 GCA_045604445.1 Acutalibacteraceae bacterium | reverse complement strand
TTTAAAGAAATTTAGCTCGTCTCAAAGAATATCTTTGGGACGAGTTTTTATATTGTCCCTACCGAATTACAGGAGGATTAAATTTATGGATAAAATCACCGGTCTTGTTTTTAAAATCAAGGAAAAGGCGGCGCGTATCAGAGAGCTTCGCGAAATTGAAGGCTACTCCGCTGCTGAAATGGGTGAGAAAACGGGCGTTTCAGAGGCTGAATACGTTGCTTGCGAAAACGGCGAAAGCGACCTTAACTTCGCGTTTATCTATCGTTGTGCCCTTGCATTTAATGTTGACGTTTCAAGTATTATCGAGGGTAGCACACCTAAGCTTACTAACTACGTTTTCACAAAAGCAGGCAAAGGTCAAAAGATTGAAAAGGCTCACGGAATGACTTATTTCAACCTTGCATCAAAATTCAGAAACAAGATTGCGGAGCCCCTTTTTGTTGAAGCTACATACAGCGAAGAAAATCAGAATAAAGATATTGAGCTTACATCCCATGATGGGCAGGAGCTTGATATTGTTGTTGAAGGTAAGCTTAAGGTTCAGGTTGGTGAGCATTCAGAAATCCTCGGCCCGGGTGACAGCATTTATTACGATTCGCTTACTCCTCACGGTATGATTGCCGTTGATGGTAAGGATTGTACCTTCTACGCTATCGTTCTTAATCCTTCAGGAGAGCCTATTCCTGAGCTTCAGCATGTGAAGACAGAGGAATACAAAGCTCCCGCTAAAACTAAGGAAGATAAAAAGGAACGCATTTATCACAAGTTTATTGATGTTGACCTTAACGAAAAAGGTACACCAACATCAATTAAATTCAAAAATACGGAAAACTTTAACTTTGCTTATGTCCTTATCGATGCTCTTGCAGACAGAGAGCCGGATAAGCTTGCTATGCTTCATATTTCAAGAGATAAGACCGAAAGAAGATTTACTTTCAAGGATATGAAAAAAGGTTCTGCTCAGGCAGCTAACTATTTTAAATCCTTAGGCATCAAAAAAGGCGATAAGGTTATGCTTATTCTTAAGCGCCATTATCAGTATTGGTTTGCAATGCTCGGTCTTAATAAGTTGGGTGCTATAGGAATTCCTGCTCCTAACCAGCTTCAGGAGCACGATCTCGAATATCGTTTTCAGGCTGCAGGTGTTAAAGCGATTCTTTGCACAACTGATGGTGACGTTGCTAATCAGGTTGATTTGGCGGCAGAAAAATGCCCCGGTCTGGAAATAAAAATTGCTGTTGGCGAAAAACGCGACGGTTGGAGAAGCTATGACGAGGAAAGCGTTCTTTTCAGTTCTCATTTCGAAAGAGGGAAAGATGCTCCCGGCGGTGATGATTTAATGCTTATGTTCTTTACATCAGGAACAACGGGCTATCCTAAAATTGCCGCTCATAGCTATACCTATGCTTTGGGTCATTTCCACACTGCTAAATATTGGCATAATGTTGATCCCGACGGTCTTCATTTCACCATTTCCGACACAGGCTGGGCGAAATCGATGTGGGGTAAATTCTATGGCCAGTGGCTCTGCGAAGCGGCGCTCTTTGTTTATGATTTCGACAGATTTGATGCGGCAGATATTCTTCCTATGTTTGCAAAGCACAATATAACAACATTCTGCGCACCACCCACAATGCTCAGAATGATGATTAAGCAAGATATTTCAAAATATGATTTCTCCTCTGTTAAGCATATGACAACAGCAGGCGAGGCGCTTAACCCTGAGGTATATCGCCAATTTGAAAAAGCAACCGGACTTCAGATTCTTGAAGGCTTCGGTCAGACTGAAAGCACTATGATTATTGGTAATATGACCGGTGCTTCCCATAAAATTGGTTCAATGGGTAAGCCTGCACCGATTTATGATGTTTGTCTTGTTGATTCCGACGGTAACAAGGTTAATGTTGGTGAAAACGGTGAAATCGTTGTTAATGTTAAAGACGGTGCACCCTGTGGTCTTTTCAGGGGCTATTATAACGATGAGGAAAAAACAAAAGAGGTTTGGCACGATGGCTATTATCATACCGGTGATGTTGCCTGGATGGATGAAGATGGCTTCTATTGGTATGTTGGCCGTGTCGATGATGTCATAAAGTCATCCGGCTATAGAATCGGACCTTTCGAAATTGAAAGCGTTATTATGGAGCTTCCTTATGTTCTTGAGTGCGGTGTTTCAGCGGCTCCGGATGAGGTAAGAGGCCAGGTTGTTAAAGCAAGCATTGTTCTTGTTCCCGGAACAGATGGTACAGATGAACTTAAGAAAGAAATTCAGAAATATGTTAAGGAGAAAACCGCTCCTTATAAATACCCGCGAATTGTTGTGTTCAGAGACGAGCTTCCTAAAACAACCAGTGGTAAGATTCAACGTAATAAATTATAATGAAAATAGAGGTGAGTTAAGATGCAATCTAAACGAATAACCCTTTTTGCAGGGCATTACGGAAGCGGTAAAACAAATATTGCCGTAAATTATGCTTTGCATCTTAAAGCCTCAGGCGAACAGGTAATTATTGCCGATCTTGATATAGTTAATCCTTATTTCAGAACAAGGGATAGCCTTGAAGACCTTGAAAATGCAGGGATTAAGCTTATATCCAGCGAGTTTGCAAGCTCAAATGTTGACTTGCCTGCTTTACCGCAGGAGGTTTATTCTTTACTTGACAAACGCGAAGAAAAGGCGATAATGGATATAGGCGGCGATGATAGAGGCGCTTATGCATTGGGTAGGTATTCTGATGCGATAATTGAAGAAAACGATTATGAAATGCTTTTCGTTTTCAATAAATATCGTCCCCTTACTCCCGATGCACAGTCTGCCTATGAAATTATGCTTGAAATTGAGGCGGCGGGTAAAATTAAATTTACCGGTATCGTTAACAATTCAAATTTGGGTGAAAGCACTCAGCTGCAAGATGTTATAGATTCTCTTAACAGTGTTGATGAATTAAGTCAATTAACAGGCTTGCCTGTTAAAATGACAACTGTAAGAGCTGATTTAGTTAATAATCTCAACGGAAAAGTTCAAAATCTGTTTCCGCTGACTTTACAAAAAAAGATTGTTTAATCTATCAAATTAAACAGGAGGCAGAACTATGGCAAAAGTTACATTTGCAGAAAATGTGTGCAAGGGTTGCGGTTTGTGCGTAACTGCTTGCCCCAAGAAAATTGTTGAGCTCGATTCGTCAAAGCTCAATGCAAAAGGTCACCATCCGGCACACTGTGTTGATGAAAGTAAGTGCATTGGTTGCGCATTCTGTGCAACGATGTGCCCTGACTGTGCTATAACTGTTGAAAGGTAAGGTGAATCAAATGGGTGAGAAAGTTTTAATGAAAGGTAATGAGGCTATTGCCGAAGCTGCAATCAGAGCAGGTTGTATGCATTATTTCGGTTATCCCATTACTCCTCAAACTGAAATTGCCGCATATATGGCAAAGCGTATGCCCAAGGTAGGCGGCGTGTTCCTTCAGGCGGAAAGTGAAATTGCCGCAATCAATATGGTTCTCGGCGTTGCCGCAACAGGTAAAAGGGTTATGACATCTTCTTCAAGCCCCGGAGTTTCTCTTAAAAGCGAAGGTATTTCTTACATAGCAGGCTCAGATGTTCCTGCACTTATTGTTAATGTTCAGCGTGGTGGCCCCGGTCTTGGTGGTATTCAGCCCTCTCAGTCTGACTATTTCCAGGCAGTTAAGGGTGGTAGCCACGGTGACTTTATGAAGATTGTTCTCGCACCTTCTTCTGTTCAGGAAATGGCAACTCTTACAAGCACTGCTTTTGACCTTGCCGATAAATACAGAATGCCTGCAATGATTCTTGCAGACGGAACTATGGGACAGATGATGGAGCCTGTTGAGCTTCCTGAAACAAAGCCCAACACATTTGAAAAGCCTTGGGCGCTTACAGGCACAAAGGGCGAGAGAAAGCATAACATTGTTAACTCTCTTTACCTTAAACCCGAAGAACTTGAAAAAACTAACTTTGAGCGTTTTGCAAGGTACAAAACTATTGAAGAAAATGAAGTTCTTTATGAAGAATACCTTATGGATGATGCAGAAATCTGCGTAGTTTCTTTCGGTATTACTGCTCGTGTTGCAAAAAATGCTATTGTTGAAGCGCGCGCAAAGGGTATTAAAGTAGGTATGATTCGTCCTATTACTCTTTGGCCGTTCCCCAAGAAAGTTTTAAGGGCTGCAGCAGATAAGTGCAAGGCATTCCTTTCTGTTGAAATGAATATGGGTCAAATGATTGAGGATGTTAAGCTTGCAACAGAATGTAAAAAGCCTGTTTACCTTTGCAATCGCACAGGTGGTATGATTCCTTCACCTGAAGAGGTTCTTGCAAAGATAGAAGAAATCAATAAAGGAGGCAACGAATAATGGTAGTATTTGAAAAACCTAAAACATTAACAGATGCACCGCTTCACTATTGTCCCGGTTGCACCCACGGCATTATCCACAGACTTGTTGCCGAGGTTATTGATGAATTAGGCATCGAGGGCAGAACAATCGGTGTTGCACCCGTTGGTTGCTCCGTTATGGCTTATGATTATTTTACTTGCGATTTTATTCAAGCACCTCACGGCAGAGCTCCGGCAGTTGCAACAGGTGTTAAAAGAGCAGACCCTGAAAACAACGTTGTTTTCACGTACCAGGGTGATGGTGACCTTGCCGCAATCGGTACTGCAGAAACTGTTCATGCAGCAGCAAGGCGCGAAAATATCACAGTTATTTTCGTTAACAATGCTATTTATGGTATGACCGGTGGCCAGATGGCACCAACCACTTTGCCCGGTCAGATTACGCAAACCTCGCCTTATGGCAGAAACGTTGAAACACAAGGCAATCCCATTCGTGTTAGCGAAATGCTCGCTACATTAGATGGTCCTGCCTATATTGAACGCGTTGCTGCAGATTGCGTTAAAAACATTAATCAGGCTAAAAAAGCCATTAAAAAGGCATTTACCTGCCAGATTGAAAAGAAAGGTTTTTCACTGATTGAAGTTTTATCAAC
>JAZUOA010000069.1:0-2944 GCA_045604445.1 Acutalibacteraceae bacterium | reverse complement strand
AAAAAAATCGGAGGTTTATTATGGACGCATTAAAACTTATTGCACAGGACAGCCTTAAGGCTGAGAAGCCCGCTTTCAATGTAGGTGATACCGTTAGAGTTGACGTTAAAATCCGTGAAGGCGAAAGAGAAAGAATTCAGGTTTTCGAAGGTACCGTTATTGCTAAAAGAGGTAGTGGTATCAGCGAAACATTCACCGTTCGCCGTGTTTCCTATGGTGTAGGTGTTGAAAGAGTATTCCCTGTTCACTCACCCAATGTTGCAGCAGTTAAAGTTGTTCGCTACGGTAAGGTTCGCCGTGCAAAGCTTTACTATCTTCGTGACAGAGTCGGCAAGGCTTCTAAGGTTAAGGAAAAAATCGGCTGATTTAAGCCGGAGTGTTGGGGCAGATGTAAAATCTGCCCTTGATTCTTTTAAAACTATATTACAGAGGTGAGCCACGTTGCGAAAAACCGAAGAATATAATATCAAATTGAATAATGATAGCGCCGAAGCCTTGAAACGAAAAAAGAAAGAAAGGGTTACTGTTTTTGAAGCTTTTGAAGCGATTGTAGCTGCTTTTATTGTTGTAACTGTTATTTTTACTTTCTTTTTCAGAGTTTTTAATGTTGATGGACCATCGATGCGCCCAACTCTTGAAAACGGAGAAAAAATTGTTGTTTCAACCTTGGGTTATGAAGCTCAAAAAGGTGATGTAGTTGTTCTTTCAAGTGCTGAAGGGATTAAAGAGCCTATTGTTAAAAGAATAATAGCAGTAGGCGGCGATGTAGTTGATATAAATTTCACCACAGGCGTTGTATCGGTTAATGGCATTGAGGAAGAATATACTAATGAGTTAACAACACAACAATTTGATACTGCTTTCCCTATAAAAGTGCCTGAAGGTAAAGTTTTTGTTTTAGGTGATAATAGGGGAAATTCTCTCGATAGTCGTTCGAGCCAGATTGGCTGCGTTGATGAACGATTGATTGTTGGCAAGGTTTTATTTAAAATATTGCCTCCCGGCACGGTTGAATAACTATGGATAAAGATGAAAGAGTTGTTGATTTAAATACAGAAAGCACCATTTCCGAAGATAAGGATGAAACAGTTACCGAACTCAAAAACGATACAGGCAAGAAAAAAGAAAAGAAAAAGCAAAATTATATTGCGGTTTATGATTTAGTGTCAATTGTAATGTCGTCATTTATTATAATTGCAATAGTATTTACTTTTGCTTTTCGCCTTGTAGGCGTTGTTGGTTCTTCTATGACTAACACCTTGCATGAAAATGATTGGCTTCTTACCGTTCAAAAACAAAGTTATGAGCGAGGAGATATTGTTGTTATCACTCAACCTAACTACTTCAACGAGCCTTTAATTAAAAGAGTAATCGCAACCGAGGGTGAAACTGTTGATATCGATTTTTCTTCCGGAACAGTTTATGTTGACGGCGTTGCTCTTGAGGAGCCATATACAAGGGAGGATTATATTCTCCCGAAGCTTGATGATGTTGAGTTTCCTTACACAGTTCCTGAGGGCCATATTTTCTGTATGGGAGATAACAGAAATGGTTCAACTGATAGCCGTTCAACTTTAATTGGTTCGTTAGATGAAAGATATGTTTTAGGTAAAGCCTTTGTAAGAATTTTACCTTTTGGAGATTTTGATATATACGATTATGAATGATAACCAAAAACAAGTGGTTCAATGGTTTCCCGGTCATATGGCAAAAACGCGCAGGCTTATTAAAGAAAGCCTGCCTTTTGTTGATTTGGTAACGGAGATTGTTGATGCCAGAATACCTTTAAGCTCATCTAATCCCGAGCTTGCAGAGATGATTGGTAATAAACCAAGAATAGTTTTGCTTAACAAATGCGATGTTGCCGATGAAAAGGCAACGGCAAAATGGATTGAGTATTATAAAAAAAACGGGATGCATGCTATACCCGTTGATTGCCGTTCGGGCAAAGGCTTAAACGCCTATTTGCCACTGGTTCGCCAGGTTTTAAAAGATAAAATCAAGCGCAACGAGGAAAAAGGAATGGCAGGAAAGCCTTTAAGAGTTATGGTTGTTGGCATTCCTAACACAGGAAAATCCTCGTTTATAAATAAAATGGCAGGCCGTAATCGTGCTAAGGTGGCTGATAAACCGGGTGTAACTCGTTCAAACAGTTGGTTTGCTGTTGGTAGCGGTATAGAGCTTCTTGACACTCCGGGCGTTTTATGGCCAAAGTTTGAAGATAAGGATGTTGGCGATAAGTTGGCGTTTATAGGCTCTGTTAAGGATGAAATCCTTGATAGTGAAACATTAGCCCTTCGCCTCATAAACGTGCTTAAAAACGGCTATTGTGATAGAATTACAGAGCGTTTTAAAATCAGCAGCTTTGAGGATAAAGAGGATTATGAAATTCTTGAAATGATTGGCAGAAAAAGAGGTATGCTCATTTCAGGCGGTGAAATTGATTACGAAAGAGCATCTGTTATGCTGCTTGATGAATACCGCGCTGGTAAGCTGGGTAGATTAACTCTTGATTTACCTTGTTAAATGTATTAAAATAATCTCAGGGTTTTCCCTGAGATTTATTTTTTTATGGTGATATTATGCTTGATTTTTCTTATGAAGCTGAGGCACACAGCAATGGCTATGATATAGTTTGCGGAGTGGATGAAGCGGGGAGGGGCCCCCTTGCAGGACCTGTGTTTGCAGCCGCAGTTATTTTGCCGGAAAACTATTCTCACGAAATTCTTAATGATTCAAAAAAGCTTTCTGAAAAAAAGCGAGATTTAGTTTATGAGGATATTGTTCGCGATGCTGTAAGTTGGTCAGTTGGGATTGCAACCGAAAAAGAGATTGATGATATCAACATACTCAACGCAACCTTTCTTGCAATGAAAAGAGCAGTTGAAGGCCTTTCGCAAAAGCCTAATTTAGCGTATATAGACGGCAATCGTGAGCCCAAAAC
>JAZUOA010000068.1:0-2218 GCA_045604445.1 Acutalibacteraceae bacterium | reverse complement strand
CCCGTTGGTTGCTCGGTTATGGCTTATAACTATTTTAACTGTGATATGATTGAGGCCGCTCACGGTCGCGCGCCTGCCGTTGCCACAGGCGTTAAGCGTGCCGACCCCGAAAATCACATTGTTTTCACCTACCAGGGCGATGGCGATTTGGCTTCTATCGGTATGGCTGAGACAGTTCATTCTGCAGCCAGAAATGAAAATATTACGGTTATTTTTATTAACAATGCTATTTACGGTATGACAGGCGGTCAGATGGCTCCTACCTCCCTTCCCGGTCAGGTAACTCAGACCTCCCCTTACGGCCGCGATGTTAACCACTGGGGCTATCCCGTTAAGGTTTGTGAGCTTCTTCAGAATGTTGACGGTGCCGCATATCTTGAACGTGTTGCAGTTAATAATCCTGCAAATGTTAAAAAGGCTAAAAAGGCTATAAAAAAAGCATTCCAGAACCAGATTGACGGCAAAGGCTTTTCTCTTGTTGAGGTTGTTTCAACTTGCCCTACAAACTGGGGATTAACACCCGAAAAAGCTCTTAAATGGCTTGAGGATAATATGCTTCCTTATTATCCTTTAGGTGTTTATAAAGATATTTACGCAGAGGAGGCAAAATAATGAGTAACACATGTAACATTCTTTTTGCCGGTTTCGGCGGTCAAGGTATTCTTTTTGCAGGCAAGTTTGTAGCGTATAAGGGTCTTCTTGAAAACAAGCAGGTTTCCTGGCTTCCTTCATATGGCCCTGAAATGCGCGGAGGCACTGCAAACTGTAGTGTTATCGTAAGCGATGAGCCTATCGGTTCTCCTATTGTAGGAAAACCGGATGTACTTGTTGCAATGAATCTTCCTTCTCTCGATAAATATGAGAATGAGGTTGTTTCAGGCGGTAAAATTTTTGTTGATTCAACCCTTATTTCACGCAAGGTTGAAAGAACAGATGTTGATGTTTTCTATATTCCTGCAACAGAAATCGCAAATCAAAAGGGCATCAGCACTCTTGCAAATATGATTATAACCGGTAAACTCTTAAAGGAAGTTCCACAAATTGGGTTTGATGGCATTGATGCACCTCTCTCAAAGGTTGTTTCCGCTCGCCATCAGGATCTTCTTGAGGTTAACAAAACAGCTCTAAAACTTGGTTACGATTACTGATTCTTTTAAATTGAAAAGAGGTTATTTTCAATGAACTATAATTTTAAAATTGAAAAAACAACTGCTCCTAAGGCTAAGCCTCAGGATGAAAGCAAGCTTGGTTTTGGTAAAATTTTTACTGACCATATGTTTATTATGAATTATGACGAAGGTCAAGGTTGGCACGATGGCAGGGTAGTACCCTATGGACCACTTTCTCTTGACCCTTCATCAATGGTTTTCCACTATGCACAAGAACTTTTTGAGGGTCTTAAAGCATATAGAACTGCAGATGGCAAAATTCAGCTTTTCCGTCCGCAGAAAAACATTGAAAGAATGAATAACACATGTGACCGTCTTTGCGTGCCTCGTCTTGATCCCGATATGGTTCTCGAGGCAATCAAAACCGTTGTAGATGTTGATAAGGATTGGGTTCCTCATAATGACGGAACATCTCTTTACATTCGTCCTTTTATCATTGCAACTGATGCGTTCCTTGGTGTTCACGCTTCTCATAGCTATATTTTCGCAATTATCCTTTCACCCGTTGGCTCTTATTATGCAAATGGTATGGATCCTGTTAAGATTTACATCGAACGCGAATATGTTCGTTGCGTTAAAGGCGGAACAGGTATGGCTAAAGCGGGCGGTAACTATGCCGCATCTCTTATCGGTCAGGAAAAGGCAGATAAAATGGGCTATGCTCAGGTTCTTTGGCTTGATGGCGTTGAGAGAAAATATATTGATGAAGTAGGCGCTATGAATGTTTTCTTTGTAATTGATGGCGTGGTTGTTACTCCAACTCTTGAAGACGGAAATATTCTTCCCGGTGTTACAAGAGCAAGCTGTTTTGAGGTTCTTAAGGCAAACGGCTATAAGGTTGAAGAACGCAAGGTTTCCGTTGATGAGGTAAAAGAGGCTCATAAAAATGGTACTCTTACCGAATCATTTGGCACAGGTACCGCTGCGGTTATTTCACCTGTTGGCGAATATATTGATGGCGATGAACATCTTGTTATCAATGATTCAAAAATTGGCCCTGTTGCTCAGTTCCTTTATGATGAGCTTACAGGTATCCAGTGGGGTAAAAA
>JAZUOA010000067.1:0-11264 GCA_045604445.1 Acutalibacteraceae bacterium | reverse complement strand
CATTATCATATTTAATGCCTTTGGCTTCTTTGATGGTATCAAGAACGCGTTCAAAGGTGGATTTGGAAAGACCTTTGACGACATCAGAGAACATCTGAATGAAACGACGATAGGAGTCATAGGCAAAAGTATAGTTTTCGGTACGTTTAGCAAGACCTTCAACAGCTTCATCGGTAAGACCAAGGTTGAGGATGGTATCCATCATACCAGGCATGGAAGCACGAGCGCCTGAACGAACAGAAACGAGAAGGGGATTTTCCTTATCACCGAATTTCTTGCCGGTGATGCCTTCCATCTTGTCGATGTATTCCATAATCTGTGCCTGGATTTCATCGTTGATTTTTCTGCCGTCCTCATAGTACTGAGTACAAGCTTCAGTTGTGATTGTGAAACCCTGAGGAACAGGAAGACCGATGTTAGTCATTTCTGCAAGGTTTGCACCCTTACCACCGAGAAGCTCACGCATTGAAGCATCGCCCTCTGAGAACAAATAAACGAATTTTTTGCTCATAATAAACCTCCATTATTTTCCTGCGCGCATTTGCACACAATTTGAGTATTTGATACCATCCAACATTTTAACACATCTTTTTTGATATTTCCATAGTTCAAAGGATAAAAATACCATTATATTAAATGCTTTTTTTTAGTCAAGGTGACGGATAACGTTAAATTTCATTGAAATATTTAACAATATACTCTACAACAGCACCGAACATAGGGTGACTGTGGGAATGCTCACCATCCCAATTTTCCCAAAGGGTTGTTGCCCCTTGCTTTTTCATATTGAAGAAGGTGTTTTCCTTTTCGCTTGTAAGCAATTTAAACGCCAAATCTTTATATCCGTTTTCGCAAAGGGTGCGAATAAGAATATCCGTGCCGAAAATGCCGGTGTCAAACTCACCTAGCTTTTCATACTTATCCACAATGGCTTTTAATGTTTTTTGGTTGCCTAAGCCAAGATCAAAGCCGTAGGCATCGCTTGCTTCAAGAGAATTGCAGAAAGTTGATGTTTTCTTATCGTAGTATTTATCAACAAAAGCATTTTTCACCTTTTCATATTTTTCCTTTAGCTCCTTATATGGTTTTCCTATTACTTTTGCGGCTTCAATAACCAAGGAAATAGCTTTAAGGTAAAAATATGTGTTAACAAATTCGGGTGGAATAAGGTTTCTGTTCTTTGGAGAGCACCAATCTCCCAAACACCATCCGCCAAGCTCCTCGCGAACAACTAACCCGTTTTCACTATGTGAATCCATATAATCAAGGTAGCCCAGCATATTATTGAAATATTTTTCGAGAATGCTTTTATCTCCATAATGCTTATAAAAAGCGTAGGGCACAATTACCATTGCGCCACCCCAGCCGCCCGGGCCGCCGCCACCACCGTAAAACGGCGCGGTATGTTGAATATGACCATTGTAAATATCCTGGCAATCAGCAATATCTCTAATCCACTTGCGATACATACTCTCAGCATCAAAGCAGGTCATAACCGCATTGGCTGTCAGCTGACCATCTCCCGTGTAACCCAGCCTTTCTCTATGAGGGCAATCTGAGGGGATACAACCATGTATATTGCAGTTCTGAGTTCTTATATATGCATCAAAAATCCATTGCAGAGTTTCGTTTGAGGATTTAAATTTCACAATAGGCTTAATATCAGTGTGAACAACTCTGTATTCTTTAACTTTAACTCTGCCTAAAACATCGAAATATCTTGCACCATGCCATGTAAAATGAGGGTGATGCTCCTTGCATTTATTATCATAAATATACGTATCCTTTTGCATGCGGAATTCACCGCCTGCAGAATGAAACGCAAGGCCACCTTCATCATCCAATTCCTCAGCAAATCTGATAACGCAGCCTTCACCCGTATAAGCCTCATCAATAAACTCAACAACAGGATAGCCCGCAACATTTTCGCCTATGTCATATATTGCATAGTCGCCCTTATTAAAAATACATTTCGGCTTTAATTTTCTTACGATTCTGTCAGGTGTAAAATCCGCCTCACTGAGAACAGAAACAGGCGCATCAACAACCCTGACATTTTTCCAACCGTCTGTTGAATAAGAAATATCTGAAAAATCGTAATATCCTACCCGTGAGTCCTGATCCTCGCCATAGTAAACGCTTGCCCTTTTCACAAAGGATTTTATATATTTCAGATTATCATCGCTTTTTGCAACAAGTTTATCACCCTGCAAAAGCTTAAAACAGAGTTTTAATTTTCCGTTTCCGTAAGGCTTAACGCCCTCGTTGGGGCATTCATGTTGGGTAAACCAGCCACCGCCTATATGGAAAACAATTGTGTTCTTTCCTTTTTTCAAAAGCCCTGACACATCAATTTTTTCGTAAAGAATTCTATATGTCATTTTATCAAAAATCGGGTACGCCATACTCGCGGTATCCATTGGCGCAAAGTTAGTCCAGGCAGGCGAAAGCACCTTATCGCTTACGCTTTTACCGTTTATATAAATATTGCAATAGCCAAGTCCGCTAACATAAAGCTCGGAGGGTGATTTTTTATCGCAAACGAAATCGCAACGGGCTATAACAGCTTCGCTCTCGTCACCGAATTCAACCCATTGAGCATCCTCAAAAACGAGGTTAAGATTATACTTAATATACCTTTTCCCCGATTTTTCGTAAGAAACATTTTCATAAGGATAGCCGTTTTTACAGAAAAAGTCCAAGCATTCCATCGGGCTTTCGAACATTATCGCTTTAGCTCCCAGCTCTTTTGCCCGGGCTTTTAATTTTTTTAATATTTCGCTGCCTATTCTAAATCTTCTGTAACCCTTTTTAACTGCGATTTTTGAAATTTCAAATTCGCCGTTACCGTTGTTGTACAAACTGCCACAGCCTATGAGCTCTTCACCTATTGCGCAAACAAAATGAGCACCTTTTTCATCGCGTTTATCTTTTATAAAAGAGCTTTTTTCACCCTCTTCGCCGCAAAAAACCTCACGGCGAAGAGCAACTATATTTTTAAAAGCTTTGTCTTGAAAAGCAATTTCTTTGAAAACACGTTCCATATTAACACCTTATTTTTCTTTTTTCGAAGGAGCAATTACAAAGTTGAAGGTAAGCTCTTTAGATGCATCTATACTATATTGGGGAAGAGTTGAAGGACCACAAGAGCCCGTGCCGGTGCCCTTTGTATATCCGTTAAGAGTTACAAAGGTTGTTTTCTGGTCATAAACATCCTCGCGGTGATTTGCTTTTGATAAAAGCTCCTGAGTATAGTTATGAACGCTGAAATCAAACTTTTTATCGGAATAAATAAGGATTTCTTCGCCCTTATCATTTTTAAGCTTAAGATAAGAAACATCGGAATGATTAGAGTTATCCTGAGGGCGAACATAAGGCTCATGCTCATCGGCAACTTTGGAAGTATATAGCCCTATGGGTGCATGGGAATTAAAGTCGTTATAATTCTCCTTATCTCCCCTGCCGAAATATTCAATTTCATTAAACTTCTTATCCGCTTCAAATGTAAGTCCGAGAGCGGGAAGGTCGTAGAATTGCTCTTTACTTTCCTTATCGGGAGCAATTGCAACCTCAATATCAATAACACCGTTGGCACCAATAATATAAAGAATATTTGCGTTAAACAAAACATCTTCCTGACCATAAACGGTTACATATTCGCTCACAGAAGCTACGCCGGATTTTACCTCTGCACTTAAATCCTCAAGCACTATTTTGGGATTACAAAGGTTATGCTTATTCCAATCATCCTCAACCCAACGGTCATTATCAACATACGCCCTTGAAAGATTCAAAAGGAATCCCTTATGGGAAACCGGCTCTTTATTCAAAACTGAAACACCATTTGCTTTGTAAGCAAGCATTTCACCTGTGCTTTCAGAAAACTCAACTGAACCATTTGCAAACTTAATAGTAAGCTTTTCATCCTCTGAAGTTATTGAAACCTTACCCATTTCGAGAGAGGGCTGAATAAACGGAGCTTCTGAAAGAGTTAACTGCTCTTTTGCTATTTCAAAATCACCTGCTAAATATGTAAGGTTAAGATATGTGTTTTTATCATAATCAACTTTTGGTAAATCAAGCTTGAATACACGCTCTTTTTCAGGTGCAATATCCGCAACAAAAGAACCGCATTTTGCTACAACACCATTTTCCTGAATTTCCCAATAAACCTCAATATCACTTGTTGCAAGAAAGCGATTTGTATTAAGAAGAGTCAGCTTATTACCGGAAAGCCTCTTCGCCCTGATAGGTCTATAGCAATTTTTCATTTCATAAGCACCGGTATGAGGTGTTCTGTCAGGATAGAAAAGGCCGTCAACGCAAAAGCAACCGTCATGAAGCTTTTCTCCGTGGTCTCCACCATAAGTGTATTGATATTTATATTTATCATTACCTGTGTGAAGCACAGAATGGTCTGCCCATTCCCAGATGCAGCCGCCCATAAAAACATCGCTTGAGAAGAAAATCTGCATATATTCTTCCAATGCACCGGGACCCACACCCATTGCGTGACAATACTCGCAAAGGTAGAAAGGAACCTCCTTGTATTGCTTGCCTCTTTTACCCTCACGGATTTTTATCATATCATCCTGATGGGTATACATTTCAGAGAAAACATCATAATGATAACGCTTTGTTCTTGAAACACCTTCATAATGAACAGGTATTTCGGTTCCGAGGTCCTTAAGCATTTTATAGCATTTATCATGGCATTTATATCCCCATGATTCATTACCCAGGCTCCACATAATAATCGAAGGATGTGTACGGTCGCGGTAATACATACGGCGAACTCTATCTGTATAACGCGGTGCCCACTTCAAATCGTGGCTGATATCTCCGCCTTCGCAACCTAAATCCCAAAGACCGTGAGTTTCAATATCTGCCTCATCAACAACATAAAGACCATAATGGTCGCAAAGCTCTAAGAAGAAGGGGTCGGGAGGATAGTGAGAGGTTCTTACGCAGTTAACATTAAACTCTTTCATAAGCTTAACATCTTTTTCGAGATCTTCAAAGCTCATAACATAACCTGTTGTTTGGTGAGTATCGTGGTGGTTAACGCCCTTAAGCTTGATTTTTTTGCCGTTAAAATAGAATACCTGACCTTTAATTTCAATCTTTTTGAAGCCTACATACTGCCTGATGGTCATAACCTCGCCCTTAGCATTTTCAAGGGTAAGATAAAGCTCATATAAATTAGGAATTTCAGCGCTCCATTCCTTCACATCAAGACCGCTAAATGTAATTTTTGCTTCCGGTGAGCCATCTGACTCACCCTCAGCAACAACCTCTTTGCCGTCATAAAGAGCTGCCTTAACCTTCGCACCCTTTAAAACACCACAGATTGCTGCTTTTATATTAAGATCATACTTTTTCCCTTTTTTAGCCGGAATTGCTTCAAAATCCTTAATATAGCTTTTGCCGTAGGCATAAAGAAGTACATCGCGGAAAATCCCGTTTTCTCTGAACATATCCTGAGCTTCAAGGTAGGTTCCCGTGCACCATTTATGCACAACAACAATAATTTCATTCTCGCCCGTTTTAAGAAAATCCGTAACATCGAATTCATAGGAATTGTGAGAACCCTCACCGTAACCTACAAAAATACCGTTGATATATAAATCAACGCACGGAGAAACACCTAAGAAGCTAAGAATATAATTCTCTGCTTTTTTGTCAATGTTAAGCATTTTACGATATATTCCGCAAGAAAAATCATCTGGAAGCACAGGGGGCTTTACCCCCTCGCCCTTTTCACCGCCTAATGCTCTCGGGTCAAATCCATAGGGGCAGTTAAGGTAAACGGGCTCTTCATAACCTGTCCTTTGCCATGTTGAAGGCACATTAACTTTGTCAAATTTAATTCTGGATGTGTCCAGCGTTGCAGGAAGCTTTGATTTTTTCTTGTAATATTTAAACTCCCACTCGCCTGAAAGCAGAGTAACAACATCGCTGTTGTAACGTTCAGTTTTATAATCAGCTTTTTTTGCATCCTTTAACTTTGCGTGAGGTATGGCGTAAGCTCTGGGAGCAAGCCTGCCAAGCTCATGCTTTTTAAAGGTGCAATGATTCAACTTATCAAGAATATACTTCATTTTACATTCCTCCGTTACGGATAATTTACCTTTTTATATTATCATAAGAGTTTATCCTTTTCAATTGAATATGTAAGATATTTTTAAAAAAATCTCGCAAATATAAGAGTTATATGTTAGAATAGTATAAATTATTTTTTAGGAGCTACTATGAGCATTGAAGAAACCACGATAACAGGCACCGTTGAAGAGGTTACATACCGAAACGATGCTAACGGCTACACAGTTATTGATATTTCCTGCGAGGATGATTTTCTGACCGCCGTAGGCATTATGCCCGAAATAAATGCAGGGGAAGCTGTAACTCTTACAGGTGTTTACACCACCCACCCATCCTACGGCAGACAGTTTAAGGTATCTGCCCTTTCTCGCTGTATGCCTGAAACAACAGAACAAATCTATAAATATCTTGCCTCAGGAGTTATAAGAGGAATAGGTCCTAAAAAAGCAATGACAATTGTTGAAAAATTCGGCAATGATACATTAGAGATTCTTGATAAGGAACCAAACCGCCTATCATCAATTAAGGGTATATCCGAAGAGCAAGCAAAAATTATCGGCGAAGAGTTCAAGCGCCAGTTTGCACTGAGAACAATTATGCTCTCCCTTGAAGCATACGGCTTCACTCCCCAGGAATGCATAAGAATATATAAAAAGCTGGGCGTTAATGCTGTAGAAAAAGTTGAAGAAAATCCATATATGCTCTGCGGTTTAGGGATAGGCATAAGCTTTGAAAAAGCAGAAGCTGTTGAAGAAAGGCTACCCAAAAAGCCTTTGCCTGACCACCGAACCGGTGAAGGCATTTTGCACGTTGTTCGCCACAATGCCAACCAAAGCGGTCACACTTGCCTTCCGCGAGAAAAGCTTCTGAAGCCCTGCTCGGATTTTTTAAATATACCTCAAGATGATGTTGATATTGCAATAGATAAATTAACCGCAACGGGTCAACTGAAATCAGCAGAGCTTGACGGTAAAGAATTTTTATTTATACCCTCAGTGTATAATGCAGAAACAAAAATTGCCCAGCGCATATCTATAATTGCAAACTTTCCGCCCAAAAGCTCACCGCACCTTGCCGACTGGATAGACAGTGTTGAAAAAATTAACAACATAAAATATGAAGAACAGCAACGAAAAGCAATTGCCACTGCGGCTAAAAAAGGGCTTTTGGTTCTGACAGGCGGCCCCGGTACAGGTAAAACAACCGCTATCAAAGGAATAATAAGCATTTTCCAGCACCAGGGTCTTGATATAGCCCTTGCCGCCCCAACAGGCAGAGCCGCAAAAAGAATGAGCGAGGTAACGGGAATGGAAGCAAAAACCATCCACCGCCTTCTGGAGGTAGAATGGGATGAAAATGAGCGCCCTGTTTTCCGCCGAAATGCAGGGAACCCATTAGATTGCAGCGCACTTATCCTTGATGAGCTTTCAATGATTGATATTCACCTTTTTGCCAGCCTTTTAGAAGCTTTACCTTTGGGATGCAGATTAGTGCTTGTAGGCGATAGCGACCAACTCCCACCTGTTGGTGCAGGCAATGTTTTGCATGACCTTATCCTCTCCGATATGCTCCCTGTTGTTTGCCTCTCTCAGGTTTTCAGGCAGGCTCTTGAAAGCAAAATAATCTCAAATGCCCATAAAATAGTTGCAGGCGAAGCTCCTGATTTAGAGAACAATAACAACGACTTTTTTCATATTGAAAGAAATAACCCAATAACCGCCGCCCAAACCGTGGTAAAAATCTGTTGCGAAAGGCTACCTGAGGCTTACGGCTTTAATCCGCTCACGGATGTTCAGGTTATCTGCCCTTCAAAAAAAGGTGAAACAGGAACCCACAACCTTAACAGACTTTTGCAAGCCGCTCTCAATCCTGCCCACAAGAATAAAAAGGAAATTACCGTAGCAGGTCAAATTTTCCGCGAAGGCGATAAGATAATGCAAATCAAAAATAATTATAATATTGAATGGGAAAGCGACGACGATAAAGGAACCGGTATTTTTAACGGTGATATCGGAGTTTTGCAATCCATCGATATTAAATCAGGTGTTGCTGTTGCAGATTTCGAGGGTAGGCTTGCCGTTATACCGGCTGAATATTTAAGCGAATTAGACCTTGCATATGCAGTTACTGTTCACAAAAGCCAAGGCAGCGAATTCAAGGCAGTTGTTTTACCCATAACGAAGCTTGTTCCCAACCTTGCCTACAGAAATCTTTTATATACTGCTGTTACAAGAGCAAGGGAGCTACTCGTAACCATCGGCTCCGCAGAGCAAATACACGCCATGGCGCTTAATGATAAAAAAGCAAAAAGATATTCGGCATTAGCACATTTTTTAATTGATAATTGATGCGTTTATTGCTCTATAGAAATGAAGTTATTTTATCCCATAATAAAAACCTCTCGATATCTTCGAGAGGTTTTTATTATTCATCCGTTCTACCTATCAGATAATCAATTGTCACATCAAAATAGTCTGCAAGCATTATCAGCGTTTTATAATCCGCTTCGCGCTCGCCTGTTTCATATCGGCTCACAGCATTTTGGTTTAGCCCTAAATCCATAGCCAATTTAAGTTGAGTTACTCCTTTTTTCTTGCGTAATTCCTTCAATCTCATAAAATCACCTTGACTAAATTATACCTAAATGGTATAATCGAAATATCCCATTATGGTATATTAGTCGGGAGGCAACTTTTATGTACAAAAAAATGTATTACCACTTATTTAATAAAGTAACCGATGCATCAATGAAAATGATATCGAAAAACTAAAAGAGCTTCTAAAGCAAGCTCAAACAGAAACAGAAGAAATCTTTATAAACAATGGTAAATAAATTTTAAAATCTTTCCCTAAACAGCGGAAAGGTTTTTTCCTTTTTTGTTGAAATACGGCAAACGATAGTATATAATTTCTCTATAAAATTTTTATCTCGCGAGGAGATTTGGAAATGGAAAACAAAAAGAAAATTTATACTATAGCCACCGCTCATTTGGATACGGTTTGGAGTTGGGACTTAGAGGAAACCATTGACCCTTATATTTACGATACATTAGTTGATAATTTCAGGTTGTTTGAAAAATATCCCAACTACACTTTTTCCTTTGAGGGTGCTTATCGTTATGAGCTTATGGAGGAGTATTACCCGGAACTTTTTGCAAAAATGGCAAACTATATAAAACAAGGCAGATGGAATGTTTGCGGCTCAGCTTACGAAAATGGTGACGTTAACGTTCCCTCTCCGGAAGCACTTTTCAGAAATATCCTTATAGGTAATTCTTATTTCCGCAAAAAATTCGGAAAAACCTCCTGCGATATTTATCTCCCCGATTGCTTTGGCTTCGGCTGGGCATTGCCAAGTGTAATGCACCATGCAAACCTTAAAGGTTTCACCACCCAAAAGCTCAGCTGGGGCGGTGCCTTCGGCGTACCTTTCGATATTGGAAGATGGCGCGGTGTTGATGGTAAAGAGGTTTATTCTACGCTCAAATTAGGCTCTTACAGCAAATCTCTCGACAAGCTTCGTGATTGGGATTTTATCGAAGAAAAATTCAAAGAGAACGAGCAGTACGATTTACCTTGGACAACCGTGTTCCACGGAACAGGCGACCGCGGTGGTTCCCCTAAAGAAAAATCCGTTGCCTATGTAGAAGAGGCAATGAAAGAAAACGAAACCAGCGATATAGAAGTTTATCAGGCAACTGCCGATGAGCTCTACAGAGATATTGAAGCAAAGCTCACTCCCGAGCAAAAAGAAAAGCTTCCTCTCTGGGATAACGAGCTTGTTATGAGCGAGCATGCAATCGGCGGCTACACCTCAAGAGTTATGAGCAAACGCTGGAACAGGCGAGCAGAAGAGCTTGCAGATATGGCAGAGCGCGGCTCCGTTTTAGGCGATTGGCTCGGCACATATTCTTACAACAGAGAAAGCCTTAACCGTTCCTGGAAAAGAGTTATCTCTCACCATTTCCATGATGATATGCCCGGCACATCCTGCCAACGTGTTTATAAACGCTCCTGGAATGACCTTTATGTTTCAATGAACCAGTTCCAAAGCGAGCTCGATGGTGCATTGACCTCTGTAAGCACCCTTATGAAAACCGATTCCTGCGAAGGAATTCCCTTAACTGTTTTCAACCCTATTGAAGTAAACAGGCATAGTGTTGTTACCGCTGTTTTAGATAATATTTCATCAAATTATGTTAAGGTTTTCTATGAAAATGAAGAAATTAAAAGCCAATGCCGAAAACTCCCGAACGGCAAGACGGAGATTAATTTTGTAGCAGATATAAAAAGCCTCGGTGTAAAGGTATACGATATCCGAGAAAGCTCAGAACCTTGTGGATTAAAAAGCTCCGTTTCTATTGGTAACAACACCCTTCAAAATGAGAAATACACAGTTAAAATTAACGAGGATGGTAATATTTATTCAATCGTTGATAAAACCCTGGATAACAAAGAAATCCTGAAAGCTCCCGTTTGCCTTGGTCTTTTCAATTACACGGGCTCCTGGGATTGGCCCGCTTGGGAAATGAACTTTGAAGAAGCAAATAAGCCACACGACAGAACACCTCAGATTGTAAGCATAGAAGAGCTTGAAAACGGACCTGCCAGAGCTGCATACAAGATTACTCAAAAAGACAAACGAAGCACCTTTACATACGTTATTGCTCTTTCTGATGGTGGCGAAAGCGTTGAGGTATATTCTGAAATTGAATGGCAATCTCTCAGAACAATGGCTAAAAACATTTTCAACTTCACCGTTGAAAATGAAAAAGCCACCTACGATTTGGGCCTGGGTGCAATTGAGCGCGGTAATATGACAAAGCAGCTTTATGAGGTACCTGCTCAAAAATGGGCGGATATTAGCGATAAAAGCGGTGAATTCGGCGTTTCCGTTTTAAGCGAATGCAAATATGGTTGGGACAAGTTTGATAATAACACTCTGCGCCTTACCGTTGTTCACACGCCTAAGGATAATTACCGTATTGATTCAATGCAATCTATGATGGATTTATGATAC
Source organism: Acutalibacteraceae bacterium (assembly GCA_045604445.1). Classification (GTDB taxonomy): domain Bacteria; phylum Bacillota; class Clostridia; order Oscillospirales; family Acutalibacteraceae; genus DTU089. The sequence continues at coordinate 142 of JAZUOA010000067.1, read as the reverse complement.
GCTCACCCATGCCAGTGCGCAGATATCCGTTTGCCATGGTCAGCTCATAGAAGTCGCAGAGCATGGTGTAATTGATGTGGTGATTCATAGTGGTTATGCCTCCTTGCGGTTGAGAACGGTAACTTGCAGGCCTTCCAGAATA
>JAZUOA010000066.1:0-5894 GCA_045604445.1 Acutalibacteraceae bacterium | reverse complement strand
GTATTTTATTTTACCTATATTTGTTTTTTTGTCAAGCATTTTGCAAAGGCAAAAAACGCCCTGATTACCGTTTGTATCAGAAAGCTTATTTGCCACCTCTTCTGACACAACAAAACAATGCTCGGCTTTTTCCTGAACCGAACAAACATAATCATTATATTTTTCTAAAGCACCTTCAGTTACAAAAAAATGGGTTATAGCTACAGAGCTTATTGATGCATCGTAACAAAGCCGCGCACCTTCTAAAAAAAACAAACCCTCTCTTTTTCTGAAATGTGAATTATCGCGTATTTTAATCGCATATTTTACGCGTTCATTGGCTTTACTTGTTATTTTTTCCATAAAAACCTGCTTTTTATAAATTATTAAAAAACATCTTACGCCCGACCAACTGACTTGGTCGGGCGCAATAATTGATTATTAAAGAGCTGCTTTTGCTTTCTCTACAAGAGCTGCAAATCCTTCGGGATCTGAAATAGCAATTTCTGAAAGCATTTTTCTGTTGAGCTCGATACCTGCTTTTTTAAGACCGTTGATGAAGGTTGAGTAGTTAATACCATTCATCTTGCAAGCAGCAGAGATTCTTGTAATCCAAAGACGACGAAAATCTCTCTTTTTCTGCTTTCTGCCAACATAAGCATAGTTGCCACTTTTCATTACAGCCTGCTTAGCTGTTTTGAAGAGCTTGCTTTTTGAACCATAATAACCCTTAGCGAGTTTAAGAACTTTATTTCTTCTTTTGCGAGTCATCATCGCACCTTTTATACGTGCCATTATAAGTTACCTCCGTTTACCGTATTTCGTTAATTATTTGTAAGGAATAAGACGTTTAATTTGCTTCTGATTTGTAACGTCTGCAACATTAGTCTTACGAAGACCTCTTTTACGCTTTGTGGTCTTTTTGGTAAGGATGTGTGACTTGTTTGCATGAGCACGGATAGGCTTACCGTTTTTAGACATTTTGAAACGTTTTTTTGCACCTGAGTGTGTTTTGATTTTAGGCATAATAAATCCTCCTTAATATTGCAATTACTTGGATGTTTTAGGAACAAGGAACATTAGCATTTGGCGACCTTCCAACTTTGCCGGCTTTTCAACCGAGCCAATCTCGGAGCAAGCATCTGCAAAGCGTTGCATAATAACAGTACCGTTTTCGGTATGCGCCATTTCTCTGCCTCTGAAACGAATTGAAACCTTTACTTTGTCGCCATCTTTTAAGAAACGCAACGCATGGTTTACTTTTGTGTTGAAATCACCTGTGTCGATATTCAAAGATAAACGAACCTCTTTGATATCCATTACCTTTTGTTTTTTCTTTGCTTCTTTTTCGCGTTTAGCCTGTTCAAATTTGAACTTACCATAGTCCATAATTTTGCAAACGGGCCGAACCGCGTTGGGAGCAATTTTAACAAGGTCGAGATTGCTTCTTTCTGCTAAAACGAGAGCTTCCTTAGCAGACATAACGCCGATCTGCTCACCTGTTGCAGAAATAACTCTTATTTCTTTATCTCTGATTTCCTCGTTGATTTGATTCTCCTTGCTGATACCTAAGCACCTCCTGAAAAATATAAAAGCTCGAGCGAAAAGTTCCGCTCGAGCCTCTGAACGCAAAAATACTGCGTATACATCAAGAAACTATTGACCAAACAATACTTCTCGTTTGGTGAGAACGGAACAGTTCTGCTTTATTGCCTGAATATAATAACAACTTTATATAAGTTTGTCAAGTGTTTTTTTAATTTTCTTCCGAAGACTCTGTTTCCTCTTCCTCAACAGCTACATCCACTGTTGTTTCCTCAAGAGTCTCCTCAATAGTCTCATCTGTTTCTTCAACATACTCGCCATAATAATAAACAATAAGCTTATCCTTTGCGGAAAGGTGGCGGTCATCAGGAAGCGGATTCCATTTACCTGTTTCGGAATCCTCATAAACAACGCTGTAAACCTTTAAAGAATCATCAGCATTTGATGCAACCTGAGCCGCTTCGGTTTTAATATTTTTAAAGCCTTGTTTTTTCAACTCTGCAACTGCCTCTTTCATTGTTTTTCCGTTTACATCCGGAATTTTAAGACCGTCACTAATTGTTAAAACAATATCTCTTTTATTTAAAGATGAAACCATAGTTCCTGCAGTTATATTTTGCTTAATAACAACACCTTTGTCTTCTTCGCTTTCAACATAATTCGTGTAGAAATCGAAAACACTTTTATAGGTTTCGTTATTTTTAATTTCATCATAGGATTCACCACGAAAATCAGGGGTGCTGATACTTACAACATCCTCGCTTTCATTCTCTGTTTCCTCTGAAGCTGTTTCCTCGGTTGTTTGCTCGGTTTCTTTCGGCTTTTCATTTCCACCAAAGCCACCCAAGCCTACAAATACCGTAACAAGAATTGCAAGGCAAAGTATTACGCTTATTACAAATGCCGCAATAGTGCTCTTTTTAAGCTTATTCCTTGGCGGTTCTTCCTGCGGATTTTCTCTGATAATTACAGGAGCCTCTTCAACTTCATTTTCAACAGGCTCAGCATACAGCGAAGCAGGCTCAGCATACAGCGAAGAATATGCCTCTGCCGCATTAACTGCCGCTGTCGGCGAAGCAGAAAGCTCATCACGAAGCACTTCGCAGTTACCCGTTCTTTCCTCCGGAAGAATCTGCAAAGCATTGACAAGGGCATTTATAACATAAGCAGGCAACATCTCTGCAAATTTACCGGGAATCATCAATTTATCATTCGTAAGGCGCGAAGCCGCACTCATAGGAACGCTACCTATAAGCGAACGGTAAAGAACTGCTGCAAAAGCATAAATATCTGTTGCAGGAGTTAATCCGCCACTAAAGCCGTATTGTTCTACTGCGGCATATCCATCGTAAATTTCTGCATCCATTTCGCTTTTCTGGTGACGAACCGCTTGAATGCAATAGCCGGTTATGCGAAGCTTTCCGTTCTTATCAACAATAAGGTTTGTTGGTGAAATACCGCCGTGGATTATACCATTTGCATGAATCTCGCTCAAAGCAGAAAGCACCGGCATAAATAAAGCACGGGCTTCTTCCCAGGATATGTAACCCTGTTCATTTTCTAATAAATATTCTCTTAGGGTTTTGCCTTCGCCCAAATATTCTGAAACAACATAAACTGTTCCCAAATCTTCAATTATATCATAAACAGGAACAAGAGCGGTAAATCCGCTTAACTCCGAAACCTTTTGCCATAGCTTTTTAAAAGAATCCTTTGCATCAACAAACGCTGATACCTTACCCACATTTACTATGCAATAGTTATTTTCGCCTCTTGAAACTAAATCCTTAGGATAAAGCTCACGAAGCGTAACGGGAGTTTTTCGCTGATAATCGAAGGCGTAATATGTTGAACCCTCGCTGTTTGATTCAATAAGTTTACCAACAAGATACCTTTCGCCTACAATAGTTTTCAAAGGCAGATAAGGTGCATTTTGAGGTTCACTACTTTCATTGCGGCAATAGGGGCAATAGTTATTATCCCCTATTTTTCGCATACAGCGCAAACATAACTTTTCTTTTTCCATTACTGCTTTACCTTAGTCAATCGCATCATAAACAGATGTTTTTTTATCGTGAACAAAGGTTTCAAAGCTACGGCGAAGCTTTGCAATTTGCTGGCTGCTTTCTGCAAGCACACTTTCAGATTGCTTCAACGCATTTTCAACATAAGCAATAGCAGAGCCTTTAACCTCTTGCTCATATTTATCTGCTCTTTGGCGTATGCTTTGAGCCTCTGCCTTTGCAGCAGCAATCAAATCATCTGCATCCTTTTTTGCAGCTTGCATAATACCTGCAGAAGCCTCTTTTGCCTCTTTGGTGATTTGGTGCTCTTCAACCATAATATCTGCTCTCTGGCGAGCCTTATCAATGATTTCCTCTGCACTTCTTTCAGCCTTTTTTATAATGTCACCGCTATTTTGGGCAACTCTTTTTGCCTGGAGAATTTCTGTAGGCATATTTTCGCGAATAGACTGAATAATATCAACCAACTCATCCTGGTCAATGCTGATTTTGTTGGAGAAGGGAAGGCTTTTTGCCTCCTCAATAATTCGGTCAATTTCCGCAAGATAAACCTCAATTTTTTCGTTAGACATGGTAAATACTTTCCTTTCTATATTAGTTAATGGGATAACCTTTTTATTATATCGTCACAGATTTCTTCGGGAACAAATTTCGTTATATCCCCGCCTAATCTACAAACCTGTTTAACAACGCTTGAGCTTAAAAACATATGCCCCGCGTTTGCAACCATAAAGATAGTTTCCATTTCAGGATTAAGCTGTTGATTTGTAAGAGCTTGGCGGAATTCATCGTCATAATCAGAAATCGCTCTTAAGCCTTTTACAACAGCGGATGCACCCTTTTCTCGCACATAATCTGCTAAAAGGCCTGCATAAGTATCAACGGAAACGTTTGGTAAATCCTTTGTGCAACGCTTAATAAATTCAACTCGTTCCTCAGTTGTGAAGCTACCGATATCTTTATTAAGATTGCGCATAACAACAACTATAACCTCATCAAAAAGCTTTGATGAACGCTTTATAATATCAAGGTGCCCGATTGTAAGCGGGTCAAAGCTACCGGGGCACACAACCTTTTTACCCATTTTCAGCATCCTTTCTGTAAACAGTAAGGGCAATTTTGCCATATTTATACCGCCTTGAAGAAAAGCCCTCAATATTTTCAGGAAGCTCTTCCTCCGCTGCAGTTTCGCAAACGATTATACCGCCATCAGAAATATGAAGGCGAACTCTTTCAATTGCCTCAAGCATCAGCCCTGCATTATAAGGCGGATCCAAAAAGGCTATATCAAATTTCTCCGATGTTCTGTCAAGATATGAAAGGGAATCACCTAAAACAGTTTTTGAAACGCTTCTGAAACCCGTTGAGGAAAGGTTTTCCTCAACAACCGCCATTGAAGCACGGGCACTATCAACAAAAACAGCACTTTCAGCTCCACGAGAAAGAGCTTCAATACCCAATTGACCACAACCCGCAAACATATCAAGCACGCGACTGCCTTCAACATCAAACTGAATTATATTAAAAATGGATTCTTTAACCTTATCGGTTGTAGGTCTGACACTGTCCCCCTCAAGGGTTTTTACACGCCTGCCCCTTGCAGAGCCTGTTATAACGCGCATCAGACACACCTCCCCTTTTAAACATATAAAATCATTACATTATTGCATTTATTAGGGCAGTTTGTCAAGTTTTTATTAAAAATTCAAGATTAGCAGAGCATATCCCCTTCTTATAAAATTGACAACCAACCGAATCAATGGTAGAATCAACAAAAAACAAACGGAGCAAATTATGGGAAATATTGAATTAACTAATATGGTTATGGTACAAAACCCTGAGACAAAAGAGGTTTTAGTGCAAAAGAGAATTAAATATTGGTGCGGTATAACATTCCCCGGCGGACATGTTGAAGATGGCGAAAGCCTTTATGACAGTGCCATCAGAGAGGTCAAAGAAGAAACAGGCTTAGATATTAAAAATCTTAAATACTGCGGTTGTGTGCATTGGCACAACACAGATAACAACGATAAATACTTCGTTCATTTTTATAAAACTCAGGATTATTCAGGTGATTTGTTGAAAGCCACAGATGAGGGTGAGGTTTTCTTCACATCACTTGAGAGCTTAAAAGAAATGAAGCTATCCCCCAATTTTGATAAATACCTCCCGATGTTTTTTAGCGATGACCATTATGAAATTTTTTGCGCTTGGAACAAAAAAATAAAAGAAGAAGCAGAGGGCGAGCCTCTATGGAATTTTGAGTATAAATAATTAAAAGGGGATGTAAAAAAAGCGCAGACCGCACAAAACTATATAAAGCAAGGGACTTTCGCAGGTTTCAAA
>JAZUOA010000065.1:0-5329 GCA_045604445.1 Acutalibacteraceae bacterium | reverse complement strand
GGTATTTTTATGGCACTTAAACCTTTAGGCGACAGAGTCGTTCTTAAATTCTGCGAAGCAGAGGAAGCAACAAAAAGCGGTCTTCTTCTTACCTCTGCCGCACAAGAAAAACCCCAAACTGCAGAAATCATCGCAGTAGGCCCCGGCGGAATCATTGATGGCAAAGAGGTTAAAATGGAAGTTAAAATCGGCGATAAGGTTATCCTTAGCAAATATGCCGGCTCCGAGGTTAAAATTGACGGAGAAACCTACACTATCGTTCGCCAAAACGAAATTCTTGCTGTTGTTGAATAAGGAGGTTTTATTATGGCTAAACAAATTATTTATGGTGAAGAGGCTCGCAAGGCTCTTCAGGCGGGTATTGATAAGCTCAGCAATACCGTTAAAATCACTTTAGGCCCCAAAGGCAGAAATGTTGTTCTTGATAAAAAATACGGCGCTCCCCTTATTACAAATGATGGCGTTACCATTGCTAAAGACATAGAGCTTGAAGACGCTTTTGAAAATATGGGTGCTCAATTGGTTAAAGAGGTTGCAACAAAAACAAATGATGTTGCAGGTGACGGCACAACAACCGCAACTCTTCTCGCTCAAGCGCTTGTTCGCGAGGGTATGAAAAATGTTGTTGCAGGAGCAAACCCCGTTGTTTTGAAAAAAGGCATCAAAAACGCAGTTTCAAATGTTGTTGAAACAATCAAAGCTAATTCAAAGCCCATCGAATCATCAAGCGATATTGCAAGAATTGCTACAATATCTGCTGCTGACGACAACATTGGTAACCTCATTGCAGAAGCTATGGAAAAGGTTACTGCCAACGGCGTTATTACCGTTGAAGAAAGCAAAACTGCAGAAACAAGCTGCGATGTTGTTGAGGGCATGCAATTTGACCGCGGTTACATCTCACCCTACATGGTAACCGACACAGATAAAATGGAAGCTATTATAGATAGCCCTTACATTCTTATTACAGACAAGAAAATTACTAATTTCCAGGAAATTCTTCCCCTTGTTGAAAATATGCACCAATCTCTTCCCGGTCAAAAGCTCGTTATAGTTGCCGAGGATATTGAAGGCGATGCTCTTGCAACAATGCTCCTTAACAAGCTCAGAGGTATTTTTACCTGCGTTGGTGTTAAAGCTCCCGGATTTGGTGACAGAAGAAAAGAAATGCTTCGCGACATTGCAATTCTCACAGGTGGCCAGGTTATTACAGAAGAGCTTGGTCTTTCCTTGCAGGATGCAACCGTTGCTCATTTAGGTCGCGCTCGTCAAGTTAAAATATCCAAGGAAAACACTATTATTGTTGACGGTGCGGGAGACAACAACGAAATCGGCGCAAGAATCAACCAGATTAAAGCGCAAATTGAAACAACAACCTCTGATTTTGATAGAGAAAAGCTTCAGGAAAGGCTCGCAAAGCTTTCCGGTGGCGTTGCAGTTATCCGCGTAGGTGCCGCAACCGAAACAGAAATGAAAGAAATGAAGCTTCGCATCGAGGATGCTCTTGCAGCAACAAAAGCCGCTATCGAAGAGGGCTATGTTGCAGGCGGTGGTGTTGCTCTTCTTAATGCAATCCCTGCTCTTGATGAATATATTTCCGCTCTTACCGATGCGGATGAAATTACAGGCGCAAAGATTGTTCGCAAGGCAATTGAAGAGCCTGTTCGCCAGATTGCCGCAAACGCAGGCCTTGAAGGCTCAGTTATCATTGACGGTATACTTCGCTCAGGCAAAACAGGCTACGGCTTCAACTTTGCAACAGAAGAATACACCGATATGGCAAAAGCAGGCATCCTTGACCCCACAAAGGTTACACGCTCAGCTCTTCAAAATGCTTCCAGCGTTGCAGCTATGGTTCTTACTACCGAAAGCCTTGTAACCGACAAACCCGACCCCGCCGCAGATGCAGCCAACGCAGCAGCAATGGCAGCAGCACAAGGTGGAGGAATGTATTAAAAATTATTCCCTGCTCTCAGGCGTTGTGTTTATAAGGACACAACGCCTGTTTTATTTAGCAAAGATAAAAAACAAGAGGTAACGCGATTTTACTCGCATTACCTCTTTTTTCTATCCTTAAAAACCCCAACGGTTTTTTACTTGTTTGCGGCTTTTCTTTCAGCCTTTTTCTTTTTGTTTTTATATGTATTGAGCTCCTGCACACATTCATCGGGCAAGTCGCAATCTCCTATGCTTACAACATTTTTGTTGTAAAGGCCCTTGAAGTTTGAGCCGCCTGTTGTAAGAAGCTTGTTTTTCTTCGCATACTTCTGAAGCTCTGCCTTTTTATCTTCAGGCATATCGGGAGTATAAATTTCTATACCATCGAGCCCGGCAGCAACAAGAGCTTCAATAAGCTTTTCATTCTTAACCTCATCAGGCTTTATAAGAACAGCTATGCCTCCTGCATCGTGAATCTCCTTAAGAACATCAAACACATCGCTATACTCTGCAGGACTTAAAATATTACCCTCGCTTTCAGGGCTGAAAAGCTCTTTCCAAAGCTCACCGTGAATTTTATCGGTAAAGCCGTTTTCCATAAGAGCCTGCATGATGTGAACGTCAAAAACGTTTGTTGAGCCTGCAGCGCATTTTGTTTCAACAAATTCGGGGGTTATTGAAAACCTTCTTGCTGCCTTAAGCACCATTTTTTTGGCAGCAAGCTTTCTTGCTATTGAGTTACGACGGCAAAGACCTTCGAGCCTGTCCGGAAAATCAGGCTTATAGCAGATAAGGTGAACCTCCTGCCCATTCTCCTTATCTGTTGCGGAAAGCTCAACGCCTGCGATAACATTAACCTCAAATCTCTCACCGATGACCTTACCTCTTACCGTACCGGCAAGGCAATCGTGGTCTGTTATTGCAATTGTTTGTATTCCGCGTTTTTTTGCAAGTGTAACCAAGTCCTCAATGCCTAAAGAGCCGTTTGATAATCTGGTATGGCAATGTAAATCCGCTGACAAAATTGATCCTTCCTTCCTCTTCTGCAAAATGCAGTTTTTCCATATCCGAAATTCGGGTGTTTAATGTTTACAAAATGTTTAAATTTACTTAAAGGAAATAAAAATAACGCATTTTGTATAAAAATGCAAACATACCCCGAATATATTCATAAGCGTATTTTACATTATTTTACACAAAATTGCAAGTGAATTTTTTACATTTCCCCTCTAAAAATTTTTTATATTGTAACAATGTTTGATTTTTTGTAATCCCTGTGTTATCATAATTTAGGTATATTATAATTTTAAGGTGATTATTATCAAAGATATATATGTAGCTTTAAGCGGAGGAGTTGACTCTGCCGTTGCGGCAATATTGTTAAAAGAGCAAGGCTATAATGTTAAAGGCGTTACCCTGCGCCTTAAACCCCATAACCTTGCAGATGGAGATATTGCCGATGCCAAAGCCGTTGCCGATGCCCTTAGCATCCCCCTTGAGGTTATCGATTTAAGGAAGGATTTCAAAAAAATAACCGACTATTTTTGTCAGGAATATTTGCAGGGGAAAACCCCTAATCCTTGCGTTATCTGCAATCCTACAATCAAATTAGGGAAACTTGTTGAACACGCGCTCAGCAACGGTTGCCGGTATGTTGCAACCGGCCATTATGCAAATATTATTCAAGATGAAAACGGCATTTATCGCATTAAAAGAAACCCATCGGGAAAAGACCAGAGTTATTTTTTATGCCGACTTAATCAGCATATTTTATCCCATGTGCTTTTCCCCATTGCAGACCTTACCAAGCCGCAAATCCGCGAAATCGCTGCCGCGCATAATATCCCGGTAGCAGAAAAGAAGGACTCACAGGAGGTCTGCTTTATTCCGGATAATGACTATATTTCATTTATTGAAAAGGAATTTTCTCCTGAAACCATACCGGGCGATTTTATTTCTTCAGAGGGAGAAAAATTAGGAACCCATGCAGGAATATATAAATACACCATAGGTCAAAGAAAAGGCTTAGGTGCATTTGGTAAACCCATGTATGTTTTAGGCATAAATACCGAAAATAATACAGTTACAATCGGAGATAATGAAGCTCTCTTCAAAGAAAAAATCAGCGTTTCCGATTTGAGCTTTTTAGAAGAAAAATTTCCTGAATCCTCTTTTAAATGCCAGGTAAAAATCCGCTGTGCCGCAAGGCCTGCCGATGCCAGCGTTGTTATAAACGGTAATAAAGCCGAAATAATTTTCGATTCACCTCAACGAGCCGCCGCACCCGGTCAAACTGCGGCAATTTATAAAAACGATATTTTATTGGGCGGAGGAACAATATGCAATCCTTAAAAAAACTTTATAAAACCGGAAAAGGACCCTCAAGCTCTCACACAATGGGCCCTCAATATGCCGCAGAATATATTAACGAAAAATATCCCGATGCTGAATTCATTAAAGTTATTCTTTATGGTTCATTAGCTCTTACCGGCGAAGGTCACGGAACAGATAAGGTTCTGAAAGATACTCTATTAAAGCCAAATGAAATCATTTTTAATACCGCAGAAGCTAACCTCCCCCACCCAAACACACTCGATTTCGTTATTTGCGATATAAACAAATCCGAAATAGAAACAATAAGAGCTATGAGCATAGGCGGTGGCGAAATCCGAATTGAAGGCGTTCCTGCGATTATCGCACCTGAAATTTATCCCCAGAAAAACTTTGAAGAAATTAAAGAATACTGCCTTATGCACCATCTCAGATTAAGCGATTATGTTGCTCAGTATGAAGGCCAGGAAATATTTATTTTCTTAAAATCTATCTGGGAACAAATGAAACAGACAATAAGAGAAGGTCTTTCGGCAGAGGGAGTCCTTCCCGGTGGGCTTGAGGTTGAAAGAAAAGCTAAATTTCTTTATGCTCAGCGCCATATGGATGAAACACCCGAAACCCGCGAAAACCGCCTTGTTTGCGCTTATGCATATGCGGCAAGCGAACAAAATGCCGGCGGCGGAATGATTACTACTGCCCCCACCTGCGGAGCCTCGGGAGTTCTTCCTGCAGTTCTTTTCTATATGCAAGAGAAAAAAGGTTTTACTGATTTTGAAATTGCAAAAGCTCTTGCGGCAGCAGGAGTTATTGGCAGCATTGTTAAGCAAAACGCCTCTATAAGCGGGGCAGAAGCCGGTTGCCAGGCAGAAATCGGGACCGCCTGTTCAATGGCGGCAGCAGCTCTTGCAGAGCTTCATTTTATGGATTTAGACCAAATTGAATATGCCGCAGAAAACGCAATGGAGCATTACCTTGGCCTTACCTGCGACCCTGTTTGCGGACTTGTGCAAATCCCAAGTCGGGGGCCAAGCGGGCTTAGGAAGACAATACACCAGTT
>JAZUOA010000064.1:0-7024 GCA_045604445.1 Acutalibacteraceae bacterium | reverse complement strand
GATTACTATTATATTATTCTCGTTGTTCCGGTTATAATAATTTCCTTAATTATTCAATCGAGGCTTAATTCGACTTATTCAAAATTTTCAAAAATAGGTAATGCTCGTAATATAACAGGTGCTCAGGCGGCTCAAATGGTTTTGAATTATTACGGCATTTACGATATTCGTATTGAGCAGGTAGGCGGCAAGCTATCTGACCATTATGACCCAACTCAAAATGTTATCAGGCTTTCTGATGGAGTGTTCAACAAAACCTCAATAGCCGCGGTTGGTATCGCATGCCACGAGGCTGGCCATGCCGCTCAGCACGCTCAGGGTTATGCACCTATTAAAGTGCGCAATGCTATTTTACCGGTTTGCAATATTGGCTCTAAACTTTCTATACCGCTTCTTATAATCGGTATGGTTACAAGTTTTGAACCGCTTATTTGGATAGGTATAGGCTTTTTTGCTTTTACTGCAGTTTTTCAGCTTGTTACCCTGCCGGTAGAGTTTAATGCAAGCAACCGTGCGCTTGCGGTTATTGAATCAAACGGACTTTTGAGTTATGAAGAAAAAAACGGTGCGGCAAAAGTTTTAAGGGTTGCCGCTATGACATACGTTGCCGCCCTTGCGGTAAGCGTTGCGCAACTTTTGCGTTTAGTTCTCTTAGCAGGCAGGAGAAGAGATTGATGAATAAATCGGCAAGGCAAATTGCTTTTGAAATACTTTTAAAAATTGAAAAGGATCAGGCATATTCTAATCTTGCTATCGACAGTGCTGTTAAGGTGTATAATCCCAACAGCACTGATTGTGCTTTTATTTCAAGGCTTGTTTACGGTGTTTTAGAACGAAAAATAACTTTGGATTATGCGATTTCAAGGCAGCTTTCCCAACCGATAAAAAAATTAAAAAAAGATGTTTTGAGTGTTTTAAGGCTTGGTGCATATCAGCTTTTGTTTATGGATAAAGTGCCGGAAAGTGCATCAGTAAATGAGAGCGTGAAGCTTGCGAAGGCTAACAGATGCGCTTATGCTTCAGGTCTTGTAAATGCAGTTCTCAGAAAAATATCTGAAGCGGGTATAGTTATTGGTGATGAGCTTACACAAATACAAAAAATTTCAATTAAGTATTCTGCACCGGAAGAGCTTGTTGGTTTTCTTACATATCATTACGGAGAAGTAAATGCAGAAGAGTTTTTGAAATCTGCACTAAAGCCGAAGTCAATAACTATTAGAGTAAATACTACTAAAATTGATTCAAAAAAGCTGAAAGGTTTGCTTGAATCTGAAGGCGTTTGTGTTAATGAAACTGAACTAAGCAATGCTTTCAGAATATCTGCAGATACTGCCGTTTATAATTTGAAATCATTTAAAAGCGGCTTTTTTCATGTAGAGGATATTTCTTCGCAGCTATGTGTTGAAGCGCTTGATTTATTTAGTGGTTGCACAGCAATTGATGTTTGCGCCGCGCCGGGTGGTAAAAGCTTTACTGCTGCAGAAGCTATGAATAATTCAGGTGTTTTATATTCTTGTGATTTGTATTCTTCAAGAGTTAATCTTATTAAAGAAGGCGCAGAGCGATTAGGCTTGAGTTGTATTAAAACCAAGGTGAACGATGCTTCGGTTTTTAATATGGATTTCCCGCTCGCTGACAGGGTGCTGTGTGATGTTCCGTGCTCAGGTCTTGGTATCATAGGCAAAAAGCCCGAAATTAAGTATAAAAAACTTGATGATACAAAACCACTTTTGCCCATTCAAAAGCAGATTTTAGAAACTGCCGCAAAATATGTAAAAAAAGGTGGCAGGCTTGTTTATTCTACATGCTCGGTTAATCCTAATGAAAACAGAAAAATTTGCGATGAGTTTTTAAAAGATAATTGTGAGTTTCAATCTGTTAAGGTTTTGCCTGATATAGAAAGAGCAATTGATGAGGGTGACTATCTCACTCTTTTTCCGCATACTAATAATTGTGATGGTTTTTTTATTGCTGCATTTGTAAGAAAGTAAGGTAATATGGAAAGAAAAGATATTGTTTCAATGAGCTTTGAGGAGCTTTCCCTTGAGTTGAAAAGTATGGGCTTACCATCTTTCAGGGCTAAGCAAATTTATGACTGGCTCCATAAAAAATGTGTTTCTTCTTTTGAGGAAATGACTAATATCTCAAAAGAACTAATTTGTAAACTAAATAACAATTTTGTTATTTTTAACTGCACTATTGAAAAAAAACTCGTTTCGCAGTATGATAATACTGTTAAATACTTGTTTTCTTTACCTGATGGAGAGTATCTGGAATGTGTTGTTATGGATTATAAATATGGTAACACAATTTGCGTTTCAACTCAGGTCGGGTGCAAAATGGGGTGTGCTTTTTGTGCCTCGGGGATAGGTGGCTTTAAAAGGCAATTAGCTCCTTCGGAAATTCTTGGTCAGATTTATGCGGCTCAAAGGGACTTAGGCGTTCGCATTTCCCGAATAGTTTTAATGGGTATGGGTGAGCCGTTGGATAACTTTGATAACGTAATGCGTTTTTTAGAGCTTGTAAGTGACGAAAAAGGGCTTAACATCGGTATGCGCCATATATCACTTTCCACAAGTGGCATAGTCCCTCGCATATATGATTTGTTGGATAAAAAATTGCAATTAACCTTATCTGTTTCTTTACATGCTCCAAATGATGATATTCGTTCTAAGATAATGCCCGTTAATTTAAAATGGAATGTTTCAGAGCTTCTTTCTGCTTGCAAAAAGTATGCTGATGAAACTTCTCGGCGGATTTCATTTGAATATGCGATGATGAATGGTGTGAATGATTCAAAAGAATGCGCTGAAGAGTTAGGGCGCAGGTTAAAAGGAATTCTTTGCCATATAAACTTGATTCCTGCAAACGAAGTGCCTGAAAAAGGACACAAGCGCAGTAACGATGAACAAATAAAAGTGTTTAAAGCAGTTCTTGAAAAAATGGGTCATACTGTTACGGTACGCCGTACTTTAGGATCTGATATAAATGCCTCTTGCGGTCAGCTGAGGCGCGAAAAAATTAAAGAAGATTCATCTGAAAAGTGAGGTGAGGTGCTATGAAGATTTTTTCAAAAACCGATATTGGTTTGAAAAGAGAAAACAATCAGGATGCTTATGCTTCAGGCGTTTTTGCTGATAGCAATGTATGGGCGGTTGTTTGCGACGGAATGGGCGGTGTTGCCGGCGGTCAGGTTGCAAGCAGTCTGTGTGTTGAGGTTGCTTCTTCTGTTATAAAAGAAGGATATAATCCTGATATGACTGTAAGCGATGCTAAGATTTTGCTCCGCTCTTCAATTGATAAAGCAAATGCCGCTGTTTTTAATAAGGCAACTGAGGATTTTTCGCTTAAAGGTATGGGCACTACAATTGTTGCAGTCATTATTATTGAAAACACTGCAGTTATTGCTCATGTTGGTGATAGCAGGGCATATACAGTTGATTTTGAAAAAAATGAAATAACACCTGTAACGAAGGACCATTCTCTTGTTCAATTTTATATTGACAATGGAAGAATTTCCGAAGAAATGGCGAAAACGCATCCTGATAGGAATATAATAACAAGAGCAGTCGGCATTGAAAAAAATGTTGAATGTGATTTAACAACCGTATCCCTTTCGAATAAGCTTCTTCTCATATGCTCTGATGGTCTTAATGGTTATGTTGAAGATGATGAAATTTTTAGTACAATAAAGGCAGATGTTTCTATGTCTGCAGAAAATCTCGTTAAAATTGCAAATGAAGCAGGCGGTCACGATAATGTTACCGTTGTTTTAATTCAAGGAGAGTAAGTATGGAAAATTATGTTGGAAAACGCCTTGATGGCAGATATGAGATACAGGATATAATAGGCGTAGGCGGAATGGCAGTCGTTTACAAGGCATATGATAATATTGATGACAGAATTGTAGCTGTTAAGGTTCTCAAAGAAGAGTTTCTTGCTAATGAAGAATTTCGCCGCAGATTTAAAAACGAATCTAAAGCAATTGCAGTTTTATCCCATCCTAATATAGTTAAGGTTTATGATGTTAGCTTTGGTGATAGATTGCAGTATATTGTAATGGAATATATTGAAGGAATAACTCTTAAGGAATACATAGAAAAACGCGGTATTATTGATTGGAATGAAGCGCTTTTCTTTACAATTCAAATTTTAAGAGCTCTCCAACATGCCCACGATAAAGGTATTGTTCACAGAGATGTTAAGCCTCAAAATATAATGCTTCTTGAAAACGGCACAATTAAGGTCGCTGATTTTGGTATTGCTCGTTTTAGTCATAGTGAGACAAGAACAGTTACTGAGAAGGCGTTAGGTTCCGTTCACTATATGAGCCCGGAACAAGCAAAGGGTGAGCTTACCGACGAAAAAGCAGATATCTATTCTGTGGGTGTAGTGCTTTATGAAATGCTTACAGGTAAGCTTCCTTTTGATGGAGATACAGCGGTTTCTGTTGCACTTATGCAGATAAATAATGACCCTGAATTCCCACGTACAATCAACGAAAAAATTCCTATGGGTTTTGAGCAAATTACTATGAAGGCAATGCAAAAGCTTTCACGTGACCGTTATCAAACTGCTGCAGAGATGCTGTTAGACCTTGAGGAATTTAAGCGCAATCCTAATATTAAATTTGATTACAGAACTTATTTCATTGATAAGGAGCCTACCCGATATATAGGTAAAATTCAAGAGAAGGTTAAGCCTGTAGTTGATGAGGAGGACGATGTTAAAATTGCGCCACCAATAAAAACGGGTAAAGCCGTAATGCCTCCTCCTGTGAAAATTCTTGATGAAGAATCGGAATCAGTAGAATCAGCCGTTCAGGATATTTCTGGTAAACGAGTTGATACCAAGAAAACAGCAATTATTGCCGGTGTCGCAGTTGCGATAATAATCTTTTTAATAATTCTCCTTGTTTCGGCTTTAAGCAATGGCGGCAGAAAAATTGAGGTCGATAGTTTTATAGGTATGCATTATGAGAATCAAATTCTCAATAATGAAGAGTACAATGAAAAATATATTTTTGAAACTTATTACGCTACTTTCTCTGATGGTCAAGAAGGTTGTGTATATGATCAAGATCCTAAAGCAGGCTCATCTGTTCCAAAAGGTTCAACCATAAAGCTTTATATTGTTAAAGCAGGTGAGGGTCAGGTTATTCCTGATTTTGCAGGTATGAACTATAGGCAGGCGAGCGATATCCTTGAAAGAATGGGCTTTAGTGTTTCGGTTATGCCTTTAGAAGATAGCGAGGTTGCAGTTGGCCAGGTTGTTAAAACTGAGCCCGGTGCCAATACGACAGCTCTTTCAGGGTCGCATGTAACCATTTATTACGCAGCGGATACTGATTCCGGAAAGCTCTTTAAAATGCCCAAGCTGGAAGGAAAGTCTTTGGAAGAGGTAAAAGAAATACTTGATAAAAATGGTCTTGTGCTTTCAAAAACTGAAACTGCAGACAGCACCGTAGAAAAGGATTATGTTATAAGCCAGTCTCCGTCTGACGGTTCCCCGGTTAGAGAAGGCGATAGTGTTATTATAACTGTTAGTTCAGGGTGCCTTACTGCCGAAAAGCAGCTTGCATTACCAAGGGCAAGCCAACTTACCGTGAAAGTTGTTCTTGATGGTGAGCCTGTTAAAACCGAAACCATAAGCACTCTTACAAATAACTCATACCTCGTTTCTGTAAGTGGTGATGGCTCGGGATCTAAACTTGAGGTTTACCTTAATGATGCAATTTTCTACGAAGCAACTCTTAACTTTACTCGTAGTCCCGTTAAGTTTAGTCGCGAAACAACTCACGATATTGCTTTCTATGTTGATGTTGGAGGCATGGAAGAAATTGAAGCTGTTAAAGCTCTGAATGAGGCGGGGTATAAAAACGTAACAGTAGTGTATGAGCAAAGCTTTGAAAAAGAAAATACTGTTATAAGGCAGTCTCCTTCATATTCATCTGCTCCTCATTTAGATAAAACTGCATCAATTGTTTTAACTATTTCTAAATCAGAAATAACCACCACGGAGCAACCAATAGTTACTGAACCTGTTGAAACTTCAGAGAGCGCAGAGCAATAATCTATGGAAAAAGTTATTGATGGAACTATAATTAAAGGCATAGGCGGTTTCTATTATGTAGAAGCCGCCGGTGAGCTTTATGAATGCAAAGCTCGCGGAGCTTTCAGAAAGAAAAAAATAACCCCTCTCGCAGGTGACAATGTGAAAATCACAGTGAGAAAGGATAAAGAAAACACAATTGATGAAATTTATCAACGCAAAAACTTTCTTTTAAGGCCTCCTGTTGCAAATATAGATACACTTATTATTGTTTCCTCTGTTAAAGAGCCTGTACCCAGTCTTCTGGTTATAGATAAACTAACAGCAATTGCAGTTGATAAAGGTATTAAGCCCTGTGTAGTTTTTTCAAAAAGCGATTTGGGCGAAACAAGTGAATTAGAAGAGATTTATAAGAAAGCGGGCATAGAAACTGCATCCGTATGTTGCAAAACAGGTATGGGGATAGACAAAGTGAAAGCTATGATTGGCGAAGGTATTACAGTTTTTACAGGTAATACCGGTGTGGGTAAGTCATCGCTTTTAAATTGCATTGATAGCCGTTTTGAGCTTGCAACCGGTGCTGTAAGCGACAAATTGGGGAGAGGTAGGCACACTACTCGGGAGGTTACGCTTTATCACATTGGAAATGGTCTTGTTGCAGATACCCCCGGATTTTCTTCTCTTGATATTGAGCAAAGCAGTGAGGTAATCGTAAAAGAAAATTTACCCTTCTGTTTTCCTGAGTTTAACGACTATTTAGGAAAATGTAAGTTTTCCTCTTGCTCGCATACAGTTGAAAAAGGCTGCCTTGTGCTTGAAGCTGTAAAAAACGGTAAAATTCATCCCTCAAGGCATGCTAACTATATATCAATGTATAATGATGTTAAAGATTTAAAGGATTGGCAACTGTAACACTTTTTTTAGCCTCTCATATTATGTAGTAAACATAAAAGGAGTGGTGATTTATGAAAGT
>JAZUOA010000063.1:0-4792 GCA_045604445.1 Acutalibacteraceae bacterium | reverse complement strand
ACGACATGGCTACGATCCGACTTCCTTTACAGGCTCGAAAAAGAAGGCGCAACCTTGCTTGAACAGGCTCAGCAGGAAATGGATGCCCAATATGGCGATGCTCAGGCTCAACTGCAAAGCGGTAATCAGCAATATTTAGCTGCAGTTAATGAATACAATTCTAAAATAACTCTTGTTTCAGATAAGAAGATTGAGCTTGCAAATAAAAAGACAGAATATAACGCTAAAAAAATGGAAGCGGATTCTGCTAAAGATCAGCTTGATGCGGCAAAAACCGAGCTTCAGGTTGCCGAAACAGAAATAAAGGTTATGACAAGCCTTATTTCAAGCACAAAAAGCACTTTAGATACCTTGAGCAACTCTCAGAATATTTCGCAGGAAGGGCTTCACCTTGACCAGATTGCCGAAAGGCTTGAAGAAACAAATCCCCAGCTTGCAGAAATTCTCAAAAATGCATCCAACCTTACTGCTCAGGGTATGGCAAGCGATGCAGTAGTTGAGGTTCAACAGCTTCTCGACCAATACCAAACAGAGCTTGCAGTTGCCCAACAGCAAAAGGATATGGGACAGGCTCAATATGATATGAAGTATTCCGAATGGCAAAGCGCAGATGCTCAGCTCAAGGCGGCAAAGGCTCAGCTTGATGCGGCGGATGTTGAGGTTGCTAAAGCGGAAAAACAGCTTGCAGAATATAAAGAGCAGATTGAATCCAGCGGAGATAAGCTCCAATATGGTTCTATGGAAGCTCAAACCAAATATATGACCGCTCAGGCAGAGCTTGCTTTGCAAATGACTAATTATCAGAATATTAAGGAAATAATAAAGCAAGCAGAAAAAACCTATGCCGAAAGCGAAGAAATGGTTAATGCGGCAATAGGTATTTATAAAACCGAATATAATAAGGGCGAAAACCTTCTTCATAATATAAAAGAGGGTGTAGGCTGGTCGGTTTATGATCGCCATGATTCACCAGGTTATACCGGCTACGGTCAGGCGGCAGCTAATATGGTGCGCCTTGCATATATTTTCCCAACATTCTTCTTCATAGTTTCAACTATGGTTTGTCTTACAACTATGACTCGTATGGTTGAAGAGGAAAGAACCCAAATGGGTACTATGAAAGCATTGGGCTATTCAAATAAAATGATATCTGGTAAATATATCATATACGCCGCTATGGCAAGCGTTATAGGCGTAATTTTAGGCGTTGTTGTAGGGTTTAGCGGCATTCCTCTTGCAATATGCGGTGCTTGGGGCATTATGTATGAGCTACCGGGTGTTAAAATTCAGTTTATGCTGCTGTATATTGTTTTGGGCACTCTTATTTCGGTTGGAACAACAATTTTTGCAGCGTATATGGCTTGCCGAAACGAGCTTGCAACTGTTCCTGCAGTGCTTATGAGACCCAAAGCACCTAAAGCAGGTAAACGCGTGTTCCTTGAAAAGGTTGATGCAATTTGGTCAAGGCTCAGCTTTACCTCCAAGGTTACTGTGCGTAACTTGTTCAGAAACAAAAAAAGATTTGCGGTTACCGTTATCGGTATAGCAGGCTGTACCGCGCTTATACTTTCGGCTTTCGGCTTGAAGGATTCTATTGGTGGAGTTATTGATAACCAATATGGTAAAGAATCCGGTATCGCAAAATATGATTTACAGGTTGTTCTTAAGGAAAGCCAAAGCTCCTACGGGGGTAGTTCAATTGTTTCGGAAATCAACGCTATTGATGGTATTGAAAGCTCAATGCTTGGTTATCTGAAGGTTTGCAACGGCTACTCTGACCGCTCTGATGAAGAGCTTGAGGTTGATGTTCTTGTTCCCGAAAACCCTGCAGGGCTTCAAAACTTTATTGATTTAAGGCTTAATGATAAGGATGTGCCGATAACCGATGATGGTGCAGTAATATCTAAAAAGTTTGCTGATAAAACAAAAACCGAGATAGGTGACACTATAAAAATTTCGTGGACAGAAGGCTCAAAGCAGGTTGAGTATGAGGTTGTTGTTACAGGTATAACCGATAACTATACCTTCCATTATGTGTATATGACACCTTACTGCTACAATACCGTAACAGGTCAGGCGATTTCCTATAACTACCTTTTCTGTAAAATAACCGAAGGTATGGAAACTGCTCAGAAGGCTCAGCTTGAAAGCGATATCAACGAGCTTCGCGGAGTTAACGGCTCAGTGTTTACAACCGTTGTTATTGATAACTTTAATAACATTGTTAACACGCTTAACCTTGTTATTGCAGTGTTTATTCTTGCGGCTATGGCTCTTGCAATTGTCGTGCTTTATAACCTTAATAATATAAATGTTAATGAACGTATCAGAGAGCTTGCAACCTTGAAGGTTCTCGGCTTCTATAACGGAGAGGTTTCCGCTTATATTTACCCCGAAAATATTTTCCTTACCATAATAGGTGTTCTTCTCGGTCTTGTTCTTGGTATACCTCTTAACATTGCAGTTGTAGGCGTTGTTGATATCGACACCTTAACCTTTAACACAAGGCTCGACCCAACAAGCTTCATTCTCGCAATTGTTATGACAATTCTCTTTGCTATACTTGTTAACATTTTGATGCACTTTAAGCTTAAAAAGATAAGTATGGTAGAATCCCTGAAATCAGTGGAATAATTGCCGTATTTGGCGCATAAGGCGTTTTCTCACCCACTCGGCGTATCTCATACGCCTTCGGGATGCTAAAATACCTTCTGCATCCAAATCCAACAATTATTAAATGCAAAAAATATCTGACGCAGAACACCCCGAGCTTTTGCTCGGGGTTAGCCTTTTTATCCCGCTCGGAGTATCTTTATAAAAATTGTAGTGATGGTCTTGGGCGTACCGAAAAAATATATTGATTTAATGAGCTTTTTGTGGTAAACTATAAGTGCCAAACAAAACTAAATAGCTAACCAAATGGGATTGTGTTTTTATTTTTGGTAAAAATACAAGCTCTATTCAACATTCCTGTTTGGTAGTTGGTTTTGTTTGGCGACAAGTTTGAGCTATGTGTTTTTCGTGCGTAGCTTCGGCTGCGCATTTTTTATTTTTGTGGAGTTTATACCTTGTTATATGAAAAATCTGATAGATAAAAATTTGTATTGATTTATTCATGCTTTGGTGGTAAACTATATTTACCACGCAAAATTTAATTATCAATGCTCAAAATATAAGGAGTCGACATTTTTATTTTGGTAAAAATGCAGACTTCTATTTCGGCTTCTTTTTTGAGTAGAGATAATTTTGTGTGGTGCAAAGTGAAGTCGAGCATTTTTCGTGCGTGGCTTCGGCTGCGCATTTTTTTATTTAATGAGGGGGAAGTTAAATATGGATAACGAGATTACCTTGGCAAGAGAATATAGAGCCTACCGAAAAATGTATTATCATTTGTTTGCGGCAATTACAAATGCGCTTGAAAGTGATAATAAGTCAACCTCGGATTATTATTTAAGAAAAGCAACTATGGAAACAGAAGATATATTTATCGGCGAGTGTATAGAGACTTCTGATTTAACCTGTGAAGAGGAAATAATAAAAGATTTGCTGGGAGTAATTATAAATACTATAGAAAATTGTGTACCCGAAGAAAAAAGAGATTATGAGTTAGTAGAAACCTGTAATGAATGGATAGAGGAATTAGATAACAAGAAAGTACTTATGGAAGAATTCAATAAACAAATGGAAGAATGGAAGCTACAAGGCAGAGAGGAATTTCTAAAGGTAGAGCAATGCTTTGTTGAATAAATTAACCGCCACAGATTCAATTAAGAACCTGTGGCGGGATTTTTTATTGTTCAGTTGCTGATTCTTTTTCTTCTTTTGTTTCTTCAGCAACAGGTGGGGTGTAAGCGGCGTAAACCTGTTTAGTTTTAAAAGAGCCGTTAATGTAAACGTTTGCGCAAAATTCTGCTAATTCGTGGGCGGGGATTTTCATTCCGTCATCCATCCAGTCGATTAAAATACCAATCATAGCATTTATAACGTAGTTAGAAAGGTATCTGGCCGGGTTTTCCTTATCAAAAATTTCCTTTGTATTGGGAATATTGGTAAGCATTAAGGAGCGAATGTATGTGTAAAGCTGGTTGTTTATATCGTTGTTTATTATAAAGCGGCAAAGGGATTCATGCTCCTTGCAGAAGGTGAAAAGGGTTTCGGCATAATCTGTAAAGCCCTCAAGGGTTGTAACCGAGGGTGATGCATCTTCAATAACTGTTCTGAAAGCTTCATAGGCTTCGTTTTGAATTTGTTGAAGCATATCAATAAGGTCTGTATAATAAAAATAAAAGGTTGCTCTGTTGATATCAGCGAGGGTGGTAAGCTCTGTTACGCTTATTTCGTTTATGGATTTATTTTCCAAAAGCTGTAAAAGCGCATCTCTTAAAGCTTTTTTTGTTCTTTTAACACGCCTGTCGGTGTGGTTCATTCTTCTTTTTTGAGTAGCCAAAATTCCACTTCCTACATTGATATTTTATGCGTTATTTGTCAAATAACGTTGAAATATATATTATCATACATTTGTCGGATAATCAAGAGGAAATAAAAATGGGCTGTAAAAAAACTCTCGGTTTGTTTGTAGCACAAAATACAAAAATTCTCTTTATTTTTGTGTTTATAAAAAATAGGGACTTTTACAGGCTTTGAAACCTGCGAAAGTCCCTTGCTTTATATGGTTTTGTGCGGTCTGCGCTTTTTTTACATCCCCTTTTGTGCTATTCAACGTATTCATCGTTATAATAATTCTGAGTAGAGTAGTATTTATTATCAGAATTAGCGTTGTAGGCTATGCCTA
>JAZUOA010000062.1:0-8072 GCA_045604445.1 Acutalibacteraceae bacterium | reverse complement strand
GGCTGCAGTTGCAGAGCTTTCAACGCCAAGAATCTTCATAAAGACTTTCACCACTCATTCTCAAAACACGGCACTCATCATTTTCACCGCGCTCAAATTCAATAATTATCAGATTATCTTCAGGTAGAGCGTTCTCAATATTTTCGCTCCACTCGACCGCCAACACAGAACCATTATCAATATAATCAAAAAATCCCGTTGAGCATAAATCCTCAAATGTTGTAATGCGGTACATATCAAAATGGCAAAGAGGAATTTCACCTGCATATTCATGGACAAGAGAGAAGGTTGGGCTTGAAACATCAGCATTTAATCCCATTCCCCTTGCAAGACCTGCAGTAAAACGGGTTTTACCCATACCTAAACCACCAAAATACGCAATAACCTCGCCGCCTTTCAAAGCGGCGCCCAGCCTCTCGCCGAAGTTTTCGGTTTCAGCGGGAGAAGATGAATACACTTCAATCATAAAAACCTCAAAATACTTGAAATAAAAAACTAATATATGTATAATAACAATATTACAAGATAAAATCAAGGGGGCATTAAGCCTTGAAAAAATATTTTTCATTAGTAAAGCGGTTTGTTTCTGAAACAGACAAGCTTTTACTTATTTTAATAACTGCTGCATCAATTTTCGGCATTCTTATGGTTCATAGCGCAACCCGTTTTGAATTAACCGATGGTCAGCTTATCCACCGCGATGCTGTTGTTATGATTATTGCCGCTGTTGTAGGTATTATTTTAACTTTGGTTATTTCTGCCATAGATTACGAACTAATTATGAAACTATGGCCGATAATTGGTGTTTTTTGTATTGCTTTAATGGGAATTACGCTGATTTTCGGAGTTGCTCCGGAAGCACGCCCCGATGCTAAAAGCTGGCTTCAATTCGGTTCTATATACTTCCAATCTTCTGAGCTCGTAAAAATCGGATACGTTATTACTTATTCAATGCACCTTGAGCTTTGCAGAGACACTATAAATAAGCCTATTTCAATAGTACTTTTAGCAATTCACGCACTTATCCCTATCAGTTTAGTTGTTTTAACAGGTGATATGGGCTCAGCTCTCGTTTTTGTTTTTATAACAATTGCTATGCTTTTTTTCGCAGGGCTTCATTTTGGTTTCTTTGCCTGCGGAGGAATATTAACGGTTGCAGCCTCACCGCTTATTTGGATGTTTATTTTTGATGATTATCAAAGAAACAGGTTTTTAGCACTTTTCAGACCTGAAGATTTTGTTGATGAAAGTTATCAGCAAAGAGTTGGTTTGAATGCATTAGGCTCGGGTGGCTTTTTCGGACAAGGTTATTTAAAAGGGACCTACACCCAAGCCGGCCTTGTTCCTGAGGCTGAAAACGATTTTATTTTCACTGCAATTGGTGAAGAAACCGGATTTTTGGGTTGTTTGATTGCTTTATCTCTTTTATTTTTCATTGTATTTAAAATGATACAAATAGGAAAAAATGCCCGTGATTTTTCAACACAGCTTGCTTGCTATGGCATAGCTGCTATGATTGCCTCTCAGGTAGTTATAAATGTTGGTATGTGCCTTATGATGCTGCCAGTTATCGGTATTACACTACCATTCTTCAGCGCAGGAGGAACAAGCACCCTTTGCCTTTACATTGGTGTTGGGCTTGTGTTCAGCATCTATCGATACAACCGTTCAAGAGAAGCTGTTAACTTTAGATTAAGCAGAATTGCTTCTCCGTTTTCAGAATACTAAAACCCAACCCGCAACATCCGACGATGTTGCGGGTTTACCTTTAAATCTTCTTCAATTTTGCCATTTTAGCCATTATCTTTTTAGTGCCGCAGGAGTCAAAGGCAATCTCTAATACCATATCACCACCAACAGAATTTGCACTGATTATGAGACCTTCGCCAAATGTTTTATGTTCAACCCTATCCCCAACCTTATAATCGAGGATAACCGATGTTGATGAAGCTGGCTTTGAGCCTGAAAAACCACCAAAGCCCGAAAAACCACTTGAATTTTTTCGTTGATTTGAAGTGGGGTTATTATTGCTTGTACCGCCACCGAATGTGCGAGTGCCGCCTGAAAAGCTACCGGAATAATTACCTGAATAGCCACCGTATGAACTACTTACAGGCTCCTTCTTTTCAATATCGGTTAAATCCTCCGGAATTTCCGAAAGAAATCTGGAAGGTCGGGAATAAGTAGTATTACCATAAATCATTCTTGAACGAGTATTTGTAATATATAACTTTTCCTTTGCTCTTGTAATGCCAACATAGCAAAGACGCCTTTCCTCTTCAAGCTCAGTTGGGTCATACATAACCTGGTTACCCGGGAACAGACCCTCCTCCATACCAACTATAAAAACAACAGGAAATTCTAAGCCTTTGGCGGAATGAAGAGTCATCATAACAACACTTTCAGATTCTGAATTATAATTATCAATATCTGTCATTAAGGCAACTTCTTCAAGAAATCCGCTTAATGTACCATCTTCATTTTCTTCCATATACCTGATAAGGTTTGCAAGAAGCTCCATAACGTTAGCTTTGCGTTCTTCAGCAGTTTCCTTATCCTGGTCAAGAAAATCCATATATCCTGTTTTAGAAACTACATCATTAAAGAAATCCTGAATTTCATTTTCTTCAAGTGATTGCGAAAGCTCCTGCAAAAGCTTAGTGAAATCAAGCAATTTAGGGGCTCCGCGAGAAAGCATCGGATACTCGTTAGCGTTAGAAATAACCTCATAAAATGATAGACCTAAACCATCGGCAATAGAAGATGCATTATTGACCATGGTTTCACCAATTCCGCGTTTAGGTTCATTTATAATCCGTTTCATTCTTACAGTATCAGAGGGGTTAGCAATAACTGAAAGATAAGCTAAAACATCCTTAACCTCTTTACGGTCATAGAATCTATGACCACCAATAACCTTATAAGGTACGGCATCATAAACTAAAGCTCTTTCAACGCTGCTTGATTGTGCATTTGTTCTGTACAGAATTGCAAAGTCAGAAAACTTTCTTCCCATTGCAACAGCATTCAGAATTTCATCGGCAACAAACCGACCTTCATCACGCTCATCATTAAGAGTACGAACCTTAATTTTATCGCCACCATCTTTTTCAGTCCAGAGAGTTTTACCTTTCCTTCCGCGGTTGTTTTTTATAACAGCATTAGCCGCATCAAGAATAACAGATGTTGAACGATAATTCTGCTCAAGCCTTATAACAGCTGTGTCATCATATTGATTTTCAAAAGAAAGAATATTTTCAATTGTTGCGCCGCGGAATTTATATATACTTTGATCATCGTCACCAACAACGCAAATATTTCTATAACCACCTGCTAAAAGCGAGGTTAAAACATATTGAGCATGGTTAGTATCCTGATACTCATCAACCATAACATACCTGAAACGGCGTTGATAATAAGCTAAAACATCACGGTTTTCCTTTAAGAGCTTAACTGTGTTAACAATTATATCGTCAAAATCCATTGCATCTGCTTTTTTTAACATTTCTTCGTATTTATAAAAAGCCTGAGCAATCAATTTTTTATTAACATCAAAAGGAGTTAATGATGCCTCGTAAGCCGAAGGGGTCATTAGCGAATCCTTTGCTTTGCTGATTTCAGAAAGAACCAGCTTCGGCGGAAGTCGTTTTTCATCAATATCAAGAGAACGCAAAACATCCTTCATAACGCGCCTTGAATCATCAGTGTCGTAAATGGTAAAATGTTTTGTAAAGCCTATACGTTCACTGTCTCTTCTTAAAATTCTTACACAACAAGAGTGAAATGTACTAGCCCAAACATCATTACCCTTTTCACCCAGCATAGCTTCTAAACGAGATTTAAGCTCATTAGCTGCTTTATTTGTAAAAGTAATCGCCAATATTTGCCATGGTGCAGGTGCATCAACACTTAAAAGTCCCTCAATTTCAAAAGGAACTTCGCCACCTTTTTCAAAATACTCTTTAAGAAGCAGTAAATCATTATCATTTGGTATTCTGTAAGCAAAATCAGAATGATAAGCATTACCGTATTTAATAAGATATGCAATTCTGTTTACAAGAACAGTTGTTTTACCACTACCGGCACCGGCAAGAATAAGAACAGCGCCATTAACATTAAAAACAGCGCGCTTTTGCATATCATTCATTCGCGAAAACTCTTTTTCAATAAGTTTTTTTCTTAATTCAAAAAAATCCATACTAGTTATCAATTAAAATCCTTTCAATTTGGGAAAAAGTTTTTTCTGTTTCCTTTGATAATTCCAAAAATGCAACATAAACCGCATATCTTAGCAATGGCTGCGGTTCAATCGCACAAATACAATCTTTAATCTTACGCATAATATAAAAATTTATATTAGAAGATATCCCTCTGCAATCGCTACATTCCTGAGCAATCTTTCTATATTCCTTTTGATTACCTAAATATTCAAAAATCCGTTCTTGGCGGGAAAAAACATCTGAAATTAAACCCGTAGTTTTACGTAAATCATGCCAAAAAAGAGCAGAAAGCTCACTTAAAGCCCTTACTGAAACCAACTGTGAAGTTAAAGCATCAGATAAAATATAAATATCGGTTCTATTTATCGGTGTTATAAAATCTGTTGACAGATTAGTTATCAATTCGGTTTTAATCCCGGAAAAACGCAGTTTATAAAACTCAGGACTTTGCCCCGATGAAACACAACCAAATGATTTATTAACTAATTCTGACATATCTTTTAACGTCTTGAAATAATCATAGGATTTTTTCAAGTGCACCTCATATTAAAAACTCATTTATTGTACAAGCTGTTGCCCTTTGAATCTATTGCAACTATTACCGGAAAATCTTTTACTGTTAACCGTTTAACCGATTCGCAGCCTAAATCCTCAAAAGCTATAACCTGGCAAGATGTAATGCACGCTGAATAAAGCGCACCCGCACCACCTATTGCAGCAAAATATATTGCATTATTAGCCTTGATTGCCTCATATACCTCGAAACTACGGTCGCCTTTACCAATCATAGCCTTTTGACCCATCGATATAAAAAGCGGAGAAAAAGTATCCATTCGCGAAGAAGTTGTGGGACCTATGCTACCAATAGCCAAACCATTTTTTTCAGGAGTAGGCCCTGCATAATAAACAACTGAATTTTTGATATCAAAAGGAAGGCTTGCGCCTTCCTCTATAAGCTTTTTAATTCTTTTATGAGCAGCATCCCTGGCTGTGTAAATAACTCCACTTAGCTTTACCCTATCTCCAACCGAAAGAGTTTCCGCCCATTCATTTATATTATTCAAATCTAAATAATATTCACTCAATATTCATCATCACCTAAATCAGATTCATCAACAAAAACTTCTCCGGTAGCAGAAGTGTTATCGTAAACAGTTTCATTAATTGTTACTGTAGGCATTTCAGGCTCTTCACCAAAGGATGAATCAGAAATTAACGCCTGAGCTGTTTTACTCATATCACCTGTTAAAGCTTTAATTCTTAGTTCAACCTCTTCAACAGATTTTGTGAAATTGCGGGCAATTTCACCAATTCCGGCAGAAAGATCATCAATTTTAACCGCAGTTTCACCTATAGCGGCATAAACCATTTTAGTAACGTTGTTTGCTCTTTCCTTTGCAGCCTCAACAAGTTCTTCAGAATGAACGCGAGCATCAAGCATAGCAGCACCAACCTGCCTCTCCATAGCACGCTTTTTATCAATCTCATCGCGAAGCCTTGTGTTTTCAGATTTTAAAGCATTAAGCTCCTCGACAGTATCAGGAGCAGCTTCCGCTTTTGAAACACGTTGAGTAAGCTCTGCAATTAAATCGTCTTTATCGCTTACGGAGCTTTCATATTCACTTATTTTAGCATTCAATTCAATAATATCTGAACGGAGCTTTCCTACACCCTCTAACTCAGTTTGAAGTTGAGAAACCTGAGAAGAAAGCTGAGCTCTTTCCGCAGTGTTAGCGGCAAGCAACCTTTCAAGACTGCTTTTTTCAGAAAGAAGATTTTCAACAAAATTCATAACATCCTCTTTCTTATATCCACCAAAAGCCGAGGTTCTGAATAAAACATCTTTAGCCATAAACTAATCCCCCAATTTATACTGAGTAGATTATAACAGAATAAATCGTATAAAACAATAAAAATATCAGATTTTTTGTTTATTTTTGAAATTGTTTGTAGTATAATATAGAAAAAATAATAGAAGGGTTGTGTTAACTTGAAAAAAGCAACTAAACTTTTAGTAGGCGGTGTAGGTCTTTTCGCCGGTATGGGTGCAGTTATGAACACTATGGTTTTAACCCGAGCTTCAAAAACAATCAGCGATAGAAGCAAAGAAATTGAAGAAAGAAAAAAACCTAAAGATTTCAATGCACCAAAGGAGATATTAAGAGCCGAAGGTGATGCTTGGGTTGACTCAATGGAACATGACCATATTATAATAAAAAATCGTAAAAACCAATCGCTTCACGGATACATCGTTAAAGCTAATGCAGAAACAGATAAATGGCTTATTTGTATTCACGGCTATACAAGTTCACCTAAAGGTATGGGAAGCTACGCTTTGCATTATTACAATAGAGGATATAATGTTCTTCTCCCCTGCCTTCGCGGCCACGACATAAGCGAGCACCGTTCAATTACAATGGGTTGGCTCGACAGATTAGATATTTGCGATTGGATTAACTATCTTATTGATACGAACGAAAATCCACAAATAGTTCTCCACGGCGTTTCAATGGGTGCTGCAACCGTTATGATGACAACAGGTGAAGACTTACCCCCAAATGTTAAATGCGCTGTTGCTGATTGCGGTTATTCCTCTGTTTGGGATGAATTTAAAAATGAAATGAAAGAAACATATCATGTGCCCGCTTTCCCTGTACTTTATGCCGGAAACTTAGCAACAAAAGTTATTTCAGGATTTGGTTTCAAAGAAGCTTCTTGCGTTGAGCAATTAAAAAAATCAAAAACCCCCACCATTTTCTTACATGGTGAAAAAGATTTATTTGTTCCATACAGAATGCTTGATTTAAACTACAACGCCGCTTCCTGTGAAAAGGAAAAGGTTTCAATACCCGATGCAGAGCACGCTGAAGCTCACCTTGTTCACCCCGAGCTTTATTGGAAAAGCACCTTCAATTTCGTTGAAAAATACATAAAATAGCGACTTTTATAACTCCCTGAATTATCAGGGAGTTTTTTTGATATAATATTAACAAATAATAAAATATTTTAAAAATCAGTTGAATTTGCTCGGGATTTAGTGTATTATGTAAACGATTACATAATAGGTAATTTCGGACAATTTTTAGGAGGTTTTTGTTATGGCATTAACAACTAACAAGAGCGTTCTTTCCTGGATTGATGAAAAGGTTGAACTCGTTAAACCTGATAACATCGTTTGGATTGACGGCTCAAAAAAACAAATTGAAGAGCTCAGAGCAACCGCTTGCTCTACCGGTGAGCTTGTTAAACTTAACCAGGAGCTTCTTCCCGACTGCTATCTTCACAGAACAGCGGTTAATGACGTTGCACGTGTTGAAGGCAGAACTTTTATTTGCGCTCCTTCAAAAGAGGAAGCAGGTCCTACAAACAACTGGATGGACCCTGCAGAAGCATATGAAATGCTCTATGATATAGCTCGTGATAGCTACAAAGGCAGAACTATGTATGTTATCCCCTATTCAATGGGTCCCGTTGGTTCTCCTTTTGCTAAAGTTGGTATCGAGCTTACTGACTCTATCTATGTTGTTCTCAACATGGTTATTATGACAAGAGTTGGTAAAGATGTTCTCGAAGTTCTTGGCGACAGCAACGATTGGGTTCGTGGTCTCCACTGCCGTTGCCAAATTGACGAAGAAAAGAGATACATTTGCCAATTCCCTCAGGATAACACTATTATTTCAGTTAACTCAGGCTACGGCGGAAATGTTCTTCTTGGTAAAAAATGCTTTGCTCTTCGTATCGCATCCTACCAGGGTTGGAAAGAAGGCTGGCAGGCTGAGCATATGCTCATCCTCGGTATAGAGAATCCCAAGGGTGAAGTTAAATACATTTGCGCTGCTTTCCCCTCTGCAT